>JACUUL010000078.1 GCA_014859345.1 Thermoleophilia bacterium | reverse complement strand
GATCCTTGACTTCGAACAGACTCGCTGTTAAACTTTTCTCGAATTTGTTAAATATTTCACAAGCTCGACGGCGCTGGGGCAAGCTGCATCCGAGAATCGGTTCCAGGCCGCCGGGTTTTTTTATTAGCTTTATGTGACGTAGTCAATAACGGAGGTCCTGTTGATCCCGGTATCCAGCAGCCTTGCCGATGGCGCATCCCTGGTTGCGGAGATCGAGCGCCGCACGGGCATGCGGGTGTCCGCCTGTTACCAGTGCGGCCGCTGCACCTCCACCTGCCCGGGCGCCTTCGCCTTCGACATCCCGCCTCACCGGATGATGCGCCTGCTGCAGATGGGCATAGTGGAAAGGGTGCTTTCTTCCACCACGGCGCAGCTCTGCTTCGACTGCATGACCTGTTCCCTGCGCTGCCCCCAGGGCGTTGACCTGGCCACCATCATCGAGACCGCCAAGAGCGTTGCCGATGAGATGGGCTTCAGGGACACCGAGAAGGCCATGAGGGTCTTCCGCCGGGAGTTTCTCAAGAACGTGCGCCGCCACGGCCGGCTGCACGAGCCCAGCCTGCTTACCTGGATCAACCTGAAGACCGGCAGGCCGTTTAACGACCTGTCACTGGTGCCGCTTATCCTGAGAAAGAAGAAAGTGCATTTCGTGCCGCCCAGGATCAGGAATCTGAGGCACCTCAGGCATATCTTCCGGCAGGTAAACGGCTCGCTGAGATCCACCGGCCTGATCGCTCAAACCAGTCCGGGAGAAACAGAAACCCCGGCCGCCGGTGAGAGAGGAAGGGCATCGTGAGCGCCTATTCCTACTTCCCCGGCTGCTCGCTGACCAGCACGGCCATAGAATACGACACCTCCTTCCGGCTGGTGGCGGAAGAGTTCGGCATCGGGCTGGACATGCTGGAGGACTGGAACTGCTGCGGGGCCTCGCCGGCGCCGCATCACTGGGGCGGCAACCTGGGGGTCTTCCTGCCGGCCCGCAACCTGCACATCGCCGGCGCCGGCCACCAGGCCATGGTGGCCCCCTGTGCCGGATGCTACACCCGGCACAAATACGCCCAGCAGCAGCTGGTTCGCAACGAGGAGCACCGGACAAAGGTGGAAAACGCCCTGCACGAGCCGTTGCGTTACCAGACCCGGATCATGAACATCATCGAGCTCTTCAACGAGGAGATCGATCCTGAGGAGATGAGCCGGCGCGCCCGGAGCCGGCTCGAGAACGTCAGGCTGGGAACCTATTACGGCTGCGTTCTCACCCGGCCCGCGGAAGTGCTGGGTTTTGATGATCCCAAGGACCCGGTGAGCATGGAGCCGCTGCTGGCGGCCACCGGCGCCGAGATCCCCTATTTCCCCTTCAAGACCGAATGCTGCGGCTCCTACATGGGGCTGGCAAAAAAGGAGATCGTGCTGAGGGCCAGCCGCCGCATCATCGAGGTGGCCCTGGAATGCGGCATCGACGCGCTGGTGACCGCCTGTCCGCTTTGCCATCAGAACCTGGACCTGAGGCAGGGCCAGATCAACCGCGCATTCGGCACGAAGTATGAGCTGCCGGTGCTTTACCTGAGCCAGGCCCTGGGCCTGGGCCTGGGGATGGCGCCTGAGGAGCTGGGTATCGACGCCCACGCGGTGGGCATCGGCAGGGTCATGCGCAAGATGGCGGAGGCGGAAGCACAGGAATCGGAAAATGAAGCGCGGCGGCAGCGCCCGGCCGGAGCGGCAGGGCGCAGTCCGGATAAAGAGGCGGCGCGGCAGGCGTCGCCGGCCGGGACAGCGATGGCAAGGGACGGTGAATCCACGTGAGAATAGGCGTCTTCGTCTGCCAGTGCGGCACCAACATCGCCGCCACCGTCAACACCGGCGAGGTGGCGGAAGCAGCCATGGCCATGCGGAACGTGGCGCATGCCGAGAGCATCCAGTACAGCTGCTCCGAGCCCGGACAGAAGGCTATCATCAACGCGGTGCACCGCCACGGGCTTACCCGGGTGGTGATGGCGGCATGCTCACCGCGCATGCACGAGACCACTTTCCGGCGCACGGTCAACCAGGCCGGGATGAACCCTTTCATGCTGGAGATGGTCAACATCCGCGAGCACTGCTCCTGGATTCACTCAGACATGGAAGAGGCCACGCTGAAAGCTATCGACCTGGTGCGAAAGGGAGTGGCCCGGGTCCGGGACCAGGCGCCCCTGCATCCGGACACGGTGCCGGTGACCATGGGGGCGCTGGTAATCGGCGGCGGTGTGGCCGGCATCCAGGCGGCTCTTGACATGGCCGACGCCGGCATTCCCGTGACGCTGGTCGAGCGGGAATCCACGATCGGCGGCAACATGGCCAGGCTGGACAAGACCTTCCCCACCCTGGACTGCTCGTCCTGCATCCTCACGCCGCGCATGGTGGAGGCCAAGCAGCATGAGAATATCCGGCTGATGGTGAATTCAGAGGTGGAGCAAGTGCGGGGCTATATAGGAAATTTTGAGGTCGACGTCCGCAGGAAGGCCACCTGTGTCAACGAGGAGAAGTGTACCGGCTGCATGATCTGCGAGCAGAAGTGCCCCGGCAAGGCGCCGGATGAGTTCAACGTGGACGTGGGGGAGTCAAAGGCGATCTCCGTGCCGTTTCCCCAGGCGGTGCCGCTGGTGGCGAAGCTGCGCAAGGAGCACTGCCGGCTGTTTATCAAGGGCAAGTGCAGCGTCTGCCAGAAGGTCTGTCCGGCGGACGCCATCGACTACGAGCAGGAGGACGAAGTCCTCACTGAGAAGTTCGGCGCCATCATCGTGGCCACCGGCTATGATACTTTCGACTGGAAAGCGGCATACCCGGAGTACGGCGGCGGCCATTATCCGGATGTCATCACCTCCCTGCAGTACGAGCGGATGCTGTCGGCTTCCGGCCCCACCGGCGGCCATGTGAAGCGGCCCTCTGACGGGGAGGAGCCCAAAAACATAGTGTTCATCTCCTGCGTCGGCTCCCGCGACCCGTCCATCGGCAGGCCGCTCTGCTGCAGCGTGGGCTGCATGTACACGGCCAAGCAGGCAATTCTTACCAAGGAACACATCCCTGATTCCCGGTCTTATGTCTTCTACATGGACATACGCGCCTCCGGCAAGGGCTACGACGAATTCACCCGCCGGGCCCAGGAGGAGTTCGGGGCCGTCTACCTGCGCGGGCGGGTGGGCAAGATCTATCCCCGCGGCGGCCGGCTGGTGGTCATGGGAGTTGACACGCTGGCCGGAGAGCAGGTGGAGGTGGAGGCCGACCTGGTGGTGCTGGCCACCGGCCTCTCCGGGGCGGGCGGCGCCGATGAGCTGGCCCGGAAGCTCAACATCTCCTATGACCGGTACGGGTTCCTGTCCGAAGGGCACCCGAAACTGAGGCCGGTGGAGACCAATACCGGCGGCATATACCTGGCGGGAGCCTGCCAGGCGCCCCGGGACATCCCCGACTCGGTGGCGCAGGCCAGCGCCGCCGCGGCCAAGGCCGCGGGCCTGCTGTCGCGAGGCGAGCTGGAGACCAGCCCCATGGTGGCGGAAGTGGACTGGATGAGGTGCACCGGCTGCTTCAAATGCCGCGACGTCTGCCCGTACGGCGCCATCGAGGAGGAAGGGCTCAGGGACGGGCGGACGGTGGCCCGGGTGATCCCCTCGCTCTGCCAGGGATGCGGCGTTTGCAATGTCGCCTGCCCGCCGTCGGTGATATCACTTAAAGGATTTACAGACAACCAGCTGATCGCGGAAGTAGTTGAGCTGCTGAGGTAGGGCGTTTACGTGGCTGAACAAAACTTGAAAATTATCGGTTTTTTATGCAACTGGTGCTCGTATGCCGGTGCCGACATGGCCGGCATGGCGCGCATGAAGCAGCCGGCGGATTTGCGCGTCGTGCGCATGCCCTGTACCGGGCGGGTCAATCCGCTGCTGGTGCTGAAGGCATTCCAGGAGGGCGCCGACGGGGTGCTGGTCAGCGGCTGCCACCCCGGCGACTGCCACTACACCGACGGCAATTACTACGCGCGGCGGCGGCTGGAGCTGCTGGCGCGGATGCTGCCGGCTCTGGGCATCGAGCCGGAGCGGTTCCATTACACATGGGTGAGCGCCTCCGAAGGAGCGAGGTGGACGCAGGTCGTCGAGGAGTTCACGGAGCAGGTGCAGTCGGTCTCCAGCGGCAGGGAGGCGGAATGAACTTGGACAGACCGTCATACTGTCATTCCGAGGAAGCGAAGCCGCTATCCCACTGTCATTCCGAGGAAGCGAAGCCGCTACCCCACTGTCATTCCGA
>JACUUL010000002.1 GCA_014859345.1 Thermoleophilia bacterium | reverse complement strand
CATTACTGTGGATTCCCCGCCTGTGAAGATGATAAAATATCATTGATGCGGCGCCCGCGGGCGCCGGTTTCTCTGTTATTATTATCAATTACGGATTTGCAGACACTTTCAGCTATGGAACTGACGCCAAGACTTGCCAGGATTCTCGAGGCCGTGATCGAACGGTTTGTGGCCACGGGGCAGCCGGTCGGCTCGAAATACCTGTCCACGGCAGGAGGTTTCGGTCTGGCGCCCTCGACCCTGCGCAGCGAGCTGGCCTGTCTGGAGCGGTTGGGCTACCTCGATCACCCCCATACCTCGGCCGGCCGCGTGCCTACCGACAAGGGCTATCGGTTTTATGTAGACAGCGGCGCCCGCCAGCGGCAGCATCACCTGGCGCGGCGGACACACGCCGATCTTCTGGATGGCGGCATAGAAGACGCGCTGAGCCACGCTGCCGGCATGCTCGCCAGGGCCACCGGCCTGCTGGCCTTGATTTCGGCGCCTTCTCAAAACAATACGGCTATCAAGCATGTCGAAGTTCTCAGGCTTCATCCGGACGTGGTAATGGTCGTGATCATCACTGCTTCCGGGGTAATCGCCAAGAAGCTGGTTGTATTCGACCAGCCGGTGGACAGAGGTCTGATCGACTGGGCCAGGGGTTTCTTAAACGATGCCATATGCGGGATGGATATGGGCAGCCGCCGGCTCAGGATGCAGCTGGAGGAACCGGAGCTCTCTCCGGACGAACGTGGTTTTATCGATGTCCTGGCGCCGGTCTTTGACGGCCTGACCGAAAGCGACGGCCTGTACTTGGAGGGAGTCTCAAGGTTTATAACCCGCCTGGAGGAGGACGGGAGCTCCCAGGTGGGCAATTTCATGGAACTTCTGGACCGGCAGGAAGAGGTATTGGGACTGCTTAGGGAAGCATTAAACGAGAGCAGCATTTATCTGCGCATCGGTCGCGAGCTGCCCCGGCCCGCCTTGCAGGATTGCAGTCTCGTGGCCGCAAATTATGGCGTAGCCCACCGCAACCTTGGGACGGTCGGCGTGCTGGGCCCCACTCGCATGGACTACCCGGCCGTAATCAGCCGGGTCCGGCATGTGGCCTGGACGCTGAGCAGGTTTGTGGAGGATATATATCAGTGAGGTTCCTTTTTTCATGATTTTCGGATTTCGGCCCGGGCTGGAAATCAGAAACCTGATCATGAGGTGTATGTATATTGAAACGTGACTATTACGAAGTGCTGGGTGTTCATCGAAATGCCAGCGACAAGGAGATAAAGAAGGCTTTCCGGACCCTGGCCCGCGAGATACATCCGGATGTGAATTCAGAAGATCCGGAAGCCGAAGGCAAGTTCAAGGAGGCCGCCGAGGCCTACGAGGTTCTTTCCGATCCCGGGATGCGTTCCACATACGACCGCTTCGGCCATGAAGGCCTGAAGAAGAGCGGCGGCTTTCATGACTTCTCCGAATTCTCATTCGATGATATTCTGCGCACGTTTTTCGGTCAGGGGATCTTTGGCGATGACCTCTTCGGTGGCGGCCGGCGGGGACCGGCCCGGGGCCAGGATGCCGCGGCCGCGGTGGAGATATCCTTACGGGAGGCGGCCACGGGCGTGACCAGCGAGGTGGAATTTGACGTTATCGGAGAGTGTGAACCGTGCGGGGCCTCGGGAGCCGCGCCGGGGACTTCGAGAGAGACCTGCGCCTCTTGCCACGGATCGGGACAGATCCGGAGCGTTTCCCGCACGCCGCTGGGACAGTTCGTGAGGACCGGCCCCTGCCGCCAATGCGGTGGCCAGGGAAGCACCGTGCCTTCACCGTGTCCCGATTGCCGGGGACAGGGGAGGGTGGTGACACGCCGGCAGATTGAGGTAGAGATACCCCCTGGGATAGCCACCGGCCAGAGCATCCGGCTGCCGGGGCGGGGAAGCGCGGGAGAATTCGGAGCGCCGGCGGGCGACCTGTTCGTGCAGGTGACGGTCATGCCGGATGACCGGCTGGCCAGGGACGGCGACGATCTGATTCATCATCTTGCCCTGACCATGGTTGACGCGGCCCTGGGCGCAACAGTGGCCGTTCCCACGCTCGAGGGGCACGACGAGCTCCTGCTAAAACCCGGCACTCAGCCGGGTGAGGTGGTGGTGCTCAAGGGCCGGGGCATGCCGCTGCTGAGGGGGCGCGGACATGGCGACCTGAAGGTCATCGTGGATGTGATCGTGCCCACTCATCTGTCTGAAGACCAGAAAGATATGCTACGGCGGTTCGCGGAGACCACGGATGAGAAGAACTACAGCCGCGAGTCCAGCATCTTCGACAAGATCCGGGCTGCGTTCCGTTAGACCCTGTCGTGTATAACCGCGGGGGGGGGGGTGCCATGAAACACATTCATCGTTTTTTCGTCTCCAGAGAACTGAAGACCGGCATGCCGGTGCGCCTTGAACCGGATGACGCTTTCCATGCGGCCGCCGTCCTGAGGCTGGTTGAAGGGGATCCGGTGGAGCTGGCGGATGCTTCCGGCCGCGTCTTCGAGGCGGTCATTTCCGGCACGGGGGGCAACGGCGGAAAGGGCCGGGAAGTCGAGGCTGTCGCCCGGCGGCGGCTGACCTCACAATTTCGGTCCGGGAAAGCGGAGGTGATCTCCCTGGTGGTTGTCCAGGCGCTTCCCAGAGGCCGCAAGATGGACCTGATTGTCGAAAAGCTCAGCGAGATAGGCGTGGCCCGGCTGGTGCCGGTTGTCTCGGAAAAGTCCATCCCGGCAAGCGGCCGCAGCCAGGGAGGCAAGGTGGCGCGCTGGCGCCGCGTGGCCCGCGCGGGGTCCGCCCAGTCAAAGCGTGCGCAAATCATGAGCGTGGATGAGCCTCTCCGGCTGGATGAGTGGCTGGGCGGCGACAAGGGGAAACTGCTGGTGCTGGCGACCGAACTGGCGGGAAAGCCCCTGGGTCAGGCGATGGAGGAAATGCGCCGGGCGAGTGGCCGGTACGCCCGCGAGATAACCCTGGTGATTGGTCCCGAGGCGGGCTTCTCCCGGAGTGAGGTAGCGATGTTCAAAGGGCGTGACGCGGATTTTGTCAGCCTGGGCCCGTGGGTGCTCAGGACCGAAACAGCGGCGCTGGTGGCGGCCACGGTGGTCATGCACCGGCTGGGCGTGATCGGATGAAACGACCCGTTACGGGGGCAGTATATATTATTAAGGGACAACTTGATCACCGGCAAAAATTTGCAATAGTGCGTCAAAATGAAAATGATCCTGGATAATACTCCTCAGTGAAGAAGGTAGATACCAATATACTCGGATGCAAGGTCAACCACGCCGATGTCCAGGCGATACTTGCTGGTTTGAATCTGCCAGCGGATCTTCCCGTGGGGCTGGTGGGAACCTGCTGCGTCACCGCCGAGGCCGATAAGCAGTCGCGCAAGGAGGTCAGAAGATCAATCCGGCGCCTGGGGCCTGGGGGCAGGGTGTTTGTAACCGGCTGCGCCGCCCGGCGGGATCCGGCATCTTTCAGCGGCATGGGGGGAAACGTGCTTGCCCTAGCCGGGTTGGCTGAGGACGCCGCAAGGGAGATAAACGCGGAGCTCCGGAAGAGTCATTCAGGACAAACGGATGAAGATCCCGGATCATCAAACACCCATCCGGCCATGCCCGTGATGACAGGACCCGGGGGGAAAGTAAAAATTACGGGCCCTAAAGAAAATGGCCGCACCCGTTTTTTCCTGAAGGTTCAGGACGGGTGCTCCCAGGGCTGCGCGTATTGCGTCATCCCGCTGGTGAGGGGGCGGCCGCGGAGCTTTCCCCTTCACCAGGTCTTAAGGCGGGCGGAAGAGGCCGTGACCGCCGGATATCCGGAGCTGGTCGTGACCGGTATCAACGTGGGAGCGTGGCGCGATGGCGACGCGCGCTTGCCGCAGCTTATGGACAGGCTGGCCGGCACCTCCGGCCTTAAGCGCCTGCGCCTCAGCTCGGTCGAGGCCGGATCGGTTACCCGCGAGCTCCTGGATGTCTTCAGGCGGCATCCGGTTGTCGGCAACCATCTGCATATTCCACTGCAGAGCGGCGATGACGGCGTTCTGAGATCCATGGGCCGCCGGCATGGCCGCGCCGGGTTCAGTCGCGCGGTCGATGCGGCGCGAAACGAGATTCCCGGGATCAACATCACGACAGACGTCATCGTGGGTTTCCCTTCCGAGGACGAGGCTTCATTCGGGAACACCCTGTCCTTCGTGAAGGCCGCCGGATTTTCAAAAGTTCATGTTTTTGCCTATTCTGCCCGTCCCGGAACCAAAGCGGCGGACATGGGCGACCCGATTCCCGCAGCGGAGAAGAAGCTGCGCAGCCGCCTGCTCCGTGAACTGTCAAGAAGCCTGCAGGAAAAGCATCGCCGGAGGAAACTTGGTCGCCTGAGCGAAGTTCTTCTGGAATCCGCGGGGGCTCACGGGAAATACAGGGGTTACAGCTGCGATTATACCCGGTTCCTGGTCGAGGGCGGCCGCGAGGGAGCGCTGGTGAAGGTGCGGGCGGTGGCGGTTAATGATGAGGGAGTGATGGGAAGTGTTGTTTGAGTGAGGATCGGCGCCGGACTTCATTGGATAGGAGCGCGTGTATTGTGTCATTCCCGGGGAGGCCATGACGAGCGATCGAAAGCTTGATGTCACATGAATGATCAGGAATGCATTTTTTGCCGCATGGCAAGCGGAGAATTGCCGGTTGAGAAGATAATGGAGAATGAGGATTTCTTCGCCATCCATGACAAGTATCCGAAGGCGCCGGTGCACGTGCTGGTAATTCCCCGGCGCCATATAAGATGGCTTAACGACATCGGCGACGCAAACGATTCTTTTTGCCGGGACATGCTGGCTTTCATGGTGGAGGTGGCTGAACGGCTCGGGGTAAAGGAGGAAGGATACCGGGTCATCAACAACGTCGGCAGCGGCGGCGGCCAGATCATATTCCATCTGCACTGGCACTTGATTGCCGGAAAATCACTGGGGTTCTGATGGTTTGCAGATATCACGATACGAACGCATGGGTCGGCATCCCGGGCGAAACGGGAGGACTTGCATTAAAGGCGGATCCCCGCCCGCTTCGTTTTCCGGGATGGAGGGGGGCCCGTTTCCCAGAGGAGGACAGCCTGTGAGCGTGATCGAACAGATTCAGAACGATCTCTCGGTGGCCATGAAAAGCAGGGACAAGGCTTACATCTCAACGCTGAGGATGATCTTGAGCGCTATGCAGATGGCGCAAAAGGAGGAAAAAAGGTCAATGACCAGCGAGCAGGAGGTGGCCGTGCTGGCCCGGGAGCGAAAGCGGCGTATGCAGGCGGCGGACGCCTTTCGCAGGGTGGGCCGGGACGAGCGGGCACTCATGGAAGAAGCGGAGGCAAAGGTCATCGAATCCTACCTGCCTCCGCCGGGGATGACTGATGTCGAGCTCGACATGATAATAGACGAGGTCGTAGCCGAGACAGGCGCCGTCTCGATCAGGGACATGGGAACAGTGATGGGGCGGGTGATGCCCCGCGTGGGCCACCGGCTGGAAGGAAGTATTGTTGGCGAAAGGGTAAAGAACCGCCTGCTGGGCGGTGGAAATCAGAGATGAAGGCGATACTGGAACTCGACAACGTTGTCATGGCCGAGCTGACCGGCGAACATGACGCCACGCTCAAGACGTTGGAGAGCAGGCTGGGCTGCGACATCGGTGTGCGCGGCAATGTCATATCCCTGGAAGGCGAGGAGAAGGAGGTGGAGCGGGGAAAGGCGGTCATCGAAGAGTTGGTGGAGCTGATCGAGGCGGGACACGAAGTTGACACCGAGACAGTGGCATCGGTCGGCGCAATTGCGGCTGAAGAGGCCGGCAGGCCGGCGGAAATCATCGGCGACATCATCTGGGAGCATCGCGGCCGTAAGATAGTGCCCAAGACGGTCAACCAGAAGAATTATGTCGATGCCATCCGATCGAGCACCATAACGTTCGCCATCGGTCCCGCCGGCACCGGCAAAACCTATCTTGCCCTGGCCGTGGGCGTGAACGAGTTGCTCACCAAGCGGGTAAACCGCATCATCCTGACCCGGCCCGCGGTGGAAGCGGGGGAGAAAATCGGCTACCTGCCGGGGACCCTGCTGGAAAAGGTGGACCCGTACCTGCGCCCTCTATTTGACGCCCTGTATGACATGATAGAGCCCGACCGCCTGACCGCGCTTATGGAGCGCGGCTCCATTGAGGTGGCGCCGCTGGCTTTCATGCGGGGCCGCACCCTGAACGACTCTTTCATCATCCTTGACGAGGCCCAGAATACGTCTCCGGAACAGATGAAAATGTTCCTCACCCGGCTGGGCTTTGGATCCCGGATGGTGGTGACCGGCGACATCACCCAGGTAGACCTGCCGGATGTGCGCTTCTCCGGTCTGGCCACGGTTTTTGATATCCTCGGAGATGTGGGCGACATCAGATTTATAAATTTCGAGAGCAAGGACGTGGTGCGCCACAAGCTTGTCCAGAAGATTGTGGCCGCCTACAAGGCCTACTCGGGAACGGGAACCGAGCAGCTTTAGCACAGGTCTCAAAGATGAATTCTTCCGCATTCGGACGCTCCGTAATGAGCGTGCGCAAAGTGTTTAACCGGATCGACCTGCGGGTCTACGCCGCAGGCCTTGCCGCCGTCACCTTCCTGTTGCTATGGACCATCCTGGCCAGCGCGTATCTGCCGTCCCGGCTTGAGTTGGAACCTGGCGAGGTGGCCAGGGACCTGGTGCGGGCGCCGCGGCAAATCACCTTCGAGAACCATGCGGAAACTGAAAGGCAGCGGGTGCAGGCGGCCGAGAGTGTGCCGAACGTGTTTTCATTTGATCCGGAAGTTCTGCCGCGGGTTCTGCAAAACATCGATCAGTTTTTCAACGACCTGGCTGCCGTGATGGCCCAGGAGAGGGCGGCGGCGGAGGGGGAAGGACGGCCGTACGACCCTGTAGCCGCCGCCCGGAGGGCAATCTCCCAGGCGGACCAGGAGCTGGTGCCGGAGATCACAGTCATTACCCTGGCCAGGCTCAGCAGCGAGCAGTTGGAGCAGGTGCGCCAGGCAGTGCTGGCAAGCACCCAGCGCATCCTGGAAGGAAACGTGACGAACACGTCGATCGCCATGGACAGGGACCGGCTGGCGGCCCTGGTGCAAACCATGCCGCTTTCCGATGCCGAAAGGTCGGCGGCGACCGCGGTCGGGGGCGCCTTTCTGGAGCCCAACAACATTATCAACGGGGAACTGACGGAGCAGGCCCGCGAAAGGGCGGCCTCTGATGTGCAGCCGGTTATGGTCACGATCTTAAGCGGAGAGACCATCGTCTCGCCGGGGCGGGTGGTGACGGAGGAAAATGTGGCGGCGCTCAAGGCCCTGGGGCTCACGGAGCAGGGCCGCAAATACGGCGCCATCCTGGGCCTCGGTCTGCTCTCGCTGGTGCAGATACTGGTGGCTTCCCTTTATATCAGGCGCTTTGAGAAGAAGATCCGGATATCCCGAGCTCTTTTGTTCATCACCGCGTCACTGTTGATCATTTTCGTGGCCATGACGAGAGTCTCAGCCATCGAACCGCTGTCGCCGCTGCTGGTGCCCATAGCGGCGCTGGGCATGCTGGGGACCTTCATTCTCAGCACCCGGATGTCTCTGATACTGGTCGTGCTCACCTGCGCAAACCTGGCCGTGGTGGCCGGCACCGAGCCGCAGTACATCATCGTGGCTTTGATGGGAGGCGTGGCAGGCACATTTCTGGTGACGAACGTCTTCCAAAGACGGGACCTGGCCCGGGCCGGACTTGTTTCGGGCATAGTCATCGTGGCCTCGGCGGTGGGAGCAGGCCAGCTCGGTGAAAGTTCGCTGAGTGGCGTTGCCAGCACTGTGGCCTGGGGGTCGGGAAACGCCTTGCTGGTGCTGCTGATCGCTGGAGGCCTCCTCACCTTCTACGAAATGATTTTCAACCTGCCCACACCCCTGAAGCTGCTCGAGCTGGCCGACCCGACCCGGCCGCTGCTTAAAGAGCTGATGATGAAGGCGCCGGGCACCTACAATCACAGCATCATCATGGGTAACATTGCCGAAACCGCCGCCCAGGCCATCGGCGCCAACCCCTTGATCGCCAGGACCGCGGCCTATTATCACGATATCGGCAAGCTGAACCGGCCCGACTACTTCATTGAGAATCAGTTTCATGTGAAAAATCCTCACGACAGGTTGACACCCGGGCTCTCCCGGCTGGCCATCACCGCGCACGTGAAAGATGGTGTGCAGCTCGCGCAGGAAGAGGGACTGCCGCCGGAGATCGTGGACATCATCAAGGAGCATCATGGCACGACCGTGCTTTCATATTTCTACCAGAAAGCGCGGGACGAGGCCCGTGGGGGACACATCGATGAGGAGTCATACCGCTATGCAGGTCACAAACCGACTTCGCGGGAGGCGGCAATCGTCATGCTGGCAGATTCCGTGGAAGCAGCCGTACGGGCGCTTGAAAATCCCACAGTCAGGAACATCCAGACAGTCATCCGGGAAATATTCGATCAGCGTCTGCATGACGGGCAACTCAGCGAGAGCGAAATGACTCTGAGCGACCTGGACAAGGTGCGCCGGGTGTTCGAGAAATCGCTGCAGGGGTTCGGCTCACGTCGCATCGCCTATCCGAGCAGCGGCGAGAAGAAGCCAGGCGGCCCGCGGCCCGCCCGCGAACGACCGGAGCGCAAGGCAGGAACGGGCAAGTAAGCGCGCTTCTGCGGTTTGCCAGCAAAGTGTGGCGGCCATCCTTCAGTCGTTGTCCTTAGGCAGCGTCAGGCGGCTGGCAACTTTTTATGAAGGCCGGCGCGTCTGATATTCGATTCCTCCCGGGCGCTCGCGTAGAAGAACGCAATATCGCCAGATGATCAGTTGTCCAAATGATAGACATAGAGTTCAAAAACCGTTCCGGCATAAAAGCCGATGAGGATCGCATGCCCCAGCTGGCTCAGGACATTCTCGGCAAGCTGGGAATCATCCGTGGCGAGTTGGGACTGACGCTGGTTACGGCTGCTGAAATGGAGAGACTGAACCGGCGGCATATGGGCGCCCAGGGTCCCACCGACGTGCTCTCGTTTCCAATTGATACGGGCTCAAATGACTCCGCTGGGGGCGATGAGCCCGTCATGCTGGGAGATATTGTCATATGTCCGGAGTTGGCCAGGAAGCAGGCTGAAGACCTGGGAAACACGGAATCGGAAGAATTGTGCCTGCTCGTGCTGCACGGCGTCCTCCACATTGCCGGCTACGACCACGAAACCGACAAGGGACAGATGGACACCCTGCAAAAAAGACTGTTTGACGAGCTTTGCCGTGAATGACAGGAGCTAAACACCCATGTTTCGCCGAAGCACACTGAAAAGCTTCACATTCGCTTTTGAGGGCATTGTTTACGTTCTCAGGACCCAGCGCAACATGAAGATTCACTTCGCTGTCGCGGTGCTGGTGCTGGGCGGCAGCCTGTTTTTTAATCTCGATCGCATGGAGCTGATCGCCCTGATCCTGACCATCAGCTTCGTGCTGATGATGGAGATGATCAACACGGCCCTGGAAGCGGCAATCGATACTTTTGGCACCGCCTTCGATCCCATGGCCAAAATCGCCAAGGACGTAGCCGCGGGCGCCGTGCTCATCGCGGCGATAAACGCGCTGGCCGTGGCGTATCTGATATTTTATGACCGCCTCCAGGATCCGTCGCGCACGACGATCGCCACTGTGCGGCAGTCGCCCTGGCATCTTTCGGTGATGGCACTGGTGCTGGTGCTGCTGCTGGCGATCATAACCAAAGCCATACTAAACCGCGGGACGCCCTTCCAGGGAGGCCTGCCTTCGGGGCACAGCGCGGTGGCTTTCGCGGGATGGACGGCCATAACCTACATATCCTATCCGACTGAACACGGCATCCTCATCTCCATTCTGGGGTTCATCATGGCCTTTCTGGTGAGCCAGAGCCGGGTTGAGTCCGGGGTGCACTCCGTCTTTGAGGTGCTCATGGGCGCCGTGCTGGGTATCCTGGTAACCACGGTGCTTTTCCAGCTATGGGGATAGGAAGGGAGCAGGTGTCCCTCACAAATCAACAGGAAGAACTGCTCCGGGAAGCAGAGAAGGCGGCCCGGAAAGCATATGTTCCCGTCTCCGGTTTCCGGGTGGGGGCGGCGCTGAAAACGGCAGGCGGCGTCTATACCGGGTGCAATATCGAAAATGCCTCACTCGGCCTCTCGATGTGCGCCGAGCGGGTCGCCATTTTCAAGGCCGTCAGCGCCGGGGAGCGGGATTTCCTGAAGATGATAGTGGTCAACGTGGAAAGCAATGATGCTCCGCCTTGCGGCGCCTGCCGCCAGGTGATGGCAGAGTTCGCTCCAGAGCTCGAGGTTACGTACAGGCACGGCGGCGGTTTTTCGACCAGGCTGGTCCGGGAGCTGTTGCCCGACGCCTTCGGTTCGAGAAATGGCGGCGCGTGACTGAGGCCGGGGGAAAAGCCCGCCGTATCCGCGGAAACGACCACAAATCCGTGTGTCAGAAAGGTCATTGCCGCGAAAAGCATCCCGCCACCGGCCTGAGAATCCGGCGCCTTGTGCATCTGGAGCCCGACATGCTGGCCGCTCTTTCGGATTTCGGCCGTGAGGCCCTGGGCGATTCGGCTTTGGACCAGTGGATGCTGCCAGTGATCGCTGATTGCGGATACCTCTTTGTGGGCGAATCGGGAACAGAGGTCTTTGGCGCCGCCGAGGTCATTCTGACTACCGTCGACGGGGAGCTGTATCTGGAGGGCTTTTACGTCCGGCCCCGATATCAGGGCCGGGGATACGGCACACAGATGCTGGACGGTGTCTGCAGCCAGCTGGCCAGAGACGGATACCGCCGCCTGCTGGCCACCGTCGATCCCGGAAACTCCGCCGGACGCGGGCTTTACGGGAAGGCCGGCTTTGCAGAGATTCGCTACCTTCCAAACCGCTACGGTTTCGGGCGGCACCGCCTGGAACTGGCTCTCGACCTTTCCCGGAAGGCCCGGTCGTGAACAATGAGAATGAGCCGGCCTTCAGGTCCGGATTCATCGCAGTGGTTGGGCGTCCCAACGTGGGCAAGTCAACCATAGTCAACGCCCTGGTGGGTGAAAAGGTTGCCATTGTCTCCCGGACGCCCCAGACTACCAGACACCGAATCGCCGGCGTGGTCAACCGTCCTGGTTACCAGCTGGTCCTCCTGGATCTGCCGGGCTTCCAAAAGCCTCGCGATCTGCTCACAGAGCGAATGCAAACCGCGGTCAACACTACTTTGCAGGAGGTGGATATTGTCCTGCTCGTTCTGAACGCGGCGGAGAAGATCGGCCTGGGGGACCGGTTCGTCGCCGAAGCCGCCTTCACGGCGTCGGAGCAGGTGATCATCGCCATTAACAAGATAGATCTTGTCCGCGGCCCTGAAGTTCTGCCGATGATGCAGGAGGCCAGCCAGTTGGGAGAATTTCAGGAAATCATCCCCATCAGCGCTCTCAGGAACCGGGGGCTGGACGATCTTGAGAAGGCCATGACCCGGCGCGTGCCGGCGGGACCCGCGTATTTTCCTCCAGGCACAGTTTCCGATCAGCCTGAGAGAGTGATCGCCGGAGAGCTTATCCGTGAAAAGGCGATCGAGCTCACCCGGGAGGAGGTGCCGCATGCCATCGCCGTCGACATCGTCTCCATGAAGAAACGCCGGCGGCGCGACATCGTGGATATCGAGGCGGTCCTGATCGTCGAGAGGGATTCGCAAAAAGGAATAATTATCGGCCGGCGCGGGCAAATGGTGCGGGAGATCGGCGCCAGGGCCCGCCAGGAGATAGAGGCCCTGCTGGGATCGAGGGTTTTTCTGGATTTGACGGTCAAGGTAAGACGCAAATGGCGGGAGGACGAGCGCATCCTGGGCGACCTGGGCCTGTGAATGAAAGACCCGAGCTTCGCAAGGACACAGGGATGGCCGGAATGCCTGGGAGCGCTTGACGGCTGTGATAGTATTGAACACTCACTCGCCGACGGGAGGCATGAATGGCTCTGCGAATAGAGGAGCTGGCAAAAACAATAGACCATACCCTGCTCAGGCCCGACGCCACGCGCACAGACATCGAACAGCTGTGCGAGGACGCGGTCAAGCATCACTTCGCAGCCGTCAATGTCTTCCCCTATTATGTTCCCCTGGCAGCGACCCTGCTCAAAAGTCACGACGTCAAGGTTTGCACCGTGATCTCCTTTCCCTTCGGCGGCGATACCACCCGCACCAAAATCAGGTCGGCAGAGAATGCCGTGGGAATCGGCGCCGACGAGGTGGAGTTCGTCCTGAATACCGGCGCCATGTTGTCCGGAAACTTCCGCCAGGTGCGCGACGAGATAGTGTCCGTGGTGCGGGCCGTACGCATGAAGAGCGTGAACGTCGGCAAGGGCCTGGTGCTGGTGAAGGTTATCCTGGAATCCTCCTACCTGGACAAGAAGCTCAAGAAACTGGCCTGCCGCATGATTGAGGACGGCGGCGCCGACTTCGTCAAGACCGCCACCGGCTTTGGCCCGGAAGGAGCCACGGTTGCCGACATAGAGCTGCTCCGGGACGAGCTTTCGGAGAGCCTGGGGGTGAAGGCCGCCGGCGGCATTCGCACCGCCGAGGACGCCGAGACTATGATCAATGCCGGCGCCGCCCGCATCGGCACCAGCCATGCTGTTGACATCATGAACGAGTTCGCAGAGCACAGGGAATAGCCCGTTCCCGGGTCTATTCTCATCCTCTTCCCCCCCAAACCCGCCACCCTGAGCGAAGACCTTCAAGCCCCGGTTTTTACCGGTTCCCCTAACCTGCGGTCTTCACCGAAAAGACTGCCCGATTCATGATTACTTTGGGGAAAAGGGGGTAATAGCATCTCAAAGTGAATACGGCATCACGGGAGGGGGCAAATGAGTGAAAAAACAATCAGAACGCTGTATGAAGCGCGGCATGACGAGAGGCAGCTGGTGCGCGATGAGGAAACAGGGGTTGTCCGCTTGTTCAAGGGGGAGATAAAGCCCGATCTTGATCTGCATATATGCGTCATGTGCGGGCGCACCCTGCTTACCGGCGAGACCGTCGAGCGCTATACGAAGCCAGATGGAGTCAAGCTGGTGGTAGTGTGCCGGGTCTGCCGGCAATCGGCCCGGGACACGGGCTACAGCAAGGCTTCCTGAAAAAAGGACGATCAAATTCAAGGAGGTGAGTCCGATGGAGATGCAACAACCCAGAGGCGGCGGGCTGGTGCTGTCCTGCCTGGTAGAGCAGTGCTCCTGGTGGAAGAACCGGGAATGCCACGCTCCTCGGATCCAGGTAGGCAGCGAGCATCCTACCTGTGATACTTATACCACGGAATCACAGGTAAGCCAGGCAACCGAGAGCGAGCCGCCGGTGTCCAACTGTTCCGTCCAGGCGTGCAAGTTCAACGAGCAGGGAGAACAGTGCATGGCGCCGGGCATTACGGTAGGTCACCACGCCGACCACGCCGATTGTGACACCTATGTGCCGATGGCGATGTAGCGGTCACGAAACCGGAACTGCATAAGGGAGACATCGAATCAACCGATGTCTCTTTTCTTGTTCTGTTTTGCTAGAATCTTTTCGTGTCCGATCTCGTGCCAATTCCAGAGTTGACCTTCGACGACCGCGGTCTTCTGCCTGCAATAGTGCAGGATCACAGAACCGGCGAGATTTTGATGATGGCCTATATGAACGAGGAATCGCTTCGGCGCACGGTCGAGAGCGGCCGCACCTGGTTCTATAGCCGTTCACGCCGCCAGCTCTGGAACAAGGGCGAGACCAGCGGCCATTTTCAATTCGTCAAGGGGATCCGCTACGACTGTGACCTGGATACTCTTGTAGTGCTGGCCGAACAGCATGGACCTGCCTGCCATACGGACGAGCATTCCTGTTTCCACAGATCGCTCGACGGCCGGCGGCTGGAGCCGGCGGTGTTCGAGGCCCTCACGAAACTTTATGAACTCATCCGCGAGCGCCGGCGGCTGATGCCTCCAGGGTCCTATACCACCAGCCTCTTTGAAAAAGGAGCCGACACCATCCTGAAAAAAGTGGGCGAGGAGGCCTCGGAGCTGATAGTGGCCGCCAAGAATGGCGACCGTGAAGAGATCGTTCGCGAGACAGCCGACCTGTTCTATCACGTGGAGGTGCTGCTGGCGCTGGAAGATGTGCCGCTCGGCGACGTCTTCGAGGAGCTGCTCAGACGATGGAAATAAAAGGGTCGGCGGGATCCGCCAGCCTGGAGATTCATCCGACTCTCGCGGAGGCGCGGGAACTCGCCCGGAAATACAATCTTATCCCTGTTTATCACAGTTTCATCTCTGATCTCGAGACCCCGGTCTCGGCATTTTTGAAACTGGGAGCGATGAAGAATTCCTTTCTGCTGGAGAGCGCGGAGCAGGGTGAGCGCATCGGCCGTTATTCCTTCCTGGGATGCGACCCCCGGGCCGTTATCACCTTCAGCGAAGGGGAGCTGATCATCCGCGAAGGAGACGACCTGACAGTGAGCCCTTGCGATGATCCCTTTGGCTCCGTGAGTCGCTATCTTTCCCGGTATCGCGCTCCGCATATCGATGAGCTGCCGCCTTTTATCGGCGGAGCGGTGGGTATGTTCGGCTACGACCTGGTGCGCTGGGTGGAGGAGCTGCCGCCGCCAAACCCGGACGATCTGGGCGTGCCGGAGATGGCGTTTCTGGTATCAGATTCCATCGTGATTTTTGATCATCTCAAGCACACTACCATGCTGCTGGCAAACGCGTTTGTGGAGGAAGGCAAGGATATCGGCCAGTCCTATGAGGAGGCGCGCGAGCGGGTGCTGCTGCTCAAGGAATTGCTGGATGAGCCGCTGCCGCACGCCGAAGTCCATGACCGGGCGCCCCTGGGCGAGCCGGTCTCGAATTTCCGGCGCGAGGATTTCGAAGCCGCCGTGGAAAGGGTCAAGGAATATATCTTCGCCGGTGACAGCTTCCAGACTGTGCCTTCGCAGCGCTTCAGCCTGGACGTCGAGGTATCGCCGTTCGGTATTTACCGGGGACTGAGGGTTGTTAACCCTTCGCCATATATGTATTACATAGCTTTTGATGATTTCTCCCTGGTCGGTTCCTCGCCGGAACCGCTTATCAAGGTCAACCGGGGCTGGGTTGAGACCCGGCCCATAGCCGGCACCCGTCCACGCGGCGCCACTCCGGAGGAGGACAAACGCCTGGCAGAAGATCTGCTTTCCGACGGCAAGGAGCTCGCCGAGCACATCATGCTGGTGGACCTGGGACGCAACGATCTGGGCCGGGTCTGCGAGCCCGGCACCGTGGAGGTAGTGGACCTGATGCGCATTGAGTATTATTCTCATGTGATGCATATCGTCTCCGTTGTCGTGGGCAGGCTGAAGGACGGCCTGGAGGCCGCCGACGCTCTCAAGGCAGCATTCCCGGCAGGCACTGTTTCCGGTGCCCCCAAGATCCGGTCCATGGAGATCATCGACGAGCTGGAACCCACCAAGCGCGGGCCTTACGCGGGCGCCATCGGTTACCTCAGTTTCCAGCGGGGCGAACTGGATACATGCATCTGCATCAGGACCATCCTCTTAAAGGACGGCAGGGCGTACGTACAGGCCGGCGGCGGCGTGGTTGCCGATTCGGTTCCCGCCAACGAATACGAGGAGACCAGAAACAAGGCCCGGGCCATGTTTTCTGCAATCAGGCTGGCCCAGGAGCAAAGGGAATGGGAGTAGCGGAAAGCGCTTCCCGGTTCCGCCGGATAGAATATTTTTCACACTGTGCGGAGCCAGGGATCTGCTTTATCAGGGGAATGGCAATCATGCCGAGGTCAAAAGCCGGTAACCAGGAAATCACAACCAATTGCCAGTCATGATACCACAAGTATTAGTAATAGACAACTATGATTCCTTCGCCTACAATCTGGTGCAGTTTCTGGGAGAACTGGGAGCCGAGATAGAGGTTTTTCGCAACGACCGCATCACCTGTCCCGAGATGGAGGAGCGAGGGCCCAGCCACATCGTTATCTCGCCGGGCCCCTGTACTCCGAACGAAGCGGGGATATCGATGGAGGCGGTGCAATATTTCGGCGGCCGCGTACCGCTGCTGGGAGTATGCCTGGGGCATCAATCGATCGGGCAGGTATTCGGGGGAGAGGTCATCCGCGGTGAAGCGCCGGTGCATGGCAAGACGTCCGAGATATACCACGATGGCAAGACATTATTCCAGGGAGTCACGAACCCCTTCACGGCCACGCGCTATCACTCGCTGATTATCGGCGAACCGATTCCCGGCGTGCTGGAACGAACCGCCTGGGCTGAAGACGGCGTTGTCATGGGCTTCCGCCACAGTTCGCTGCCGGCCCTGGAGGGAGTGCAGTTCCACCCCGAGAGTATTCTCACCGCGCCGGGAAAGCAGATCCTGGGAAATTTTTTGAAAATGAGCATCAGTTGAAATAACGATATGGGGAAATAATCATGCCGAACGAGATACTCATGAAGGCGATAGACCGCCTTGCTTCCGGAAAAGACCTTGAGGCCGCAGAGGCCGGTTCTGTGCTGCAGCAAATCATGACCGGAAACGCCAGTGAAGTCGAGACGGCCGCATTCCTTCTGGCCTTGCGCACCAAAGGAGAAACTGTCACTGAAGTAGCCGGACTGGCGCGCACAATGCGTAATTTCTCCACGCGGGTTGTACTTCCCGGCGTGGAGCTGGTGGATACCTGCGGCACTGGTGGCGACAAGTCCAACAGCTTCAACATCTCGACCACGGCCGCTTTCGTGGCTGCCGGTGCTGGAGCAAAGGTGGCCAAACACGGCAACCGTGGCGCCACCAGCCAATCCGGCAGCGCCGACGTCCTGGAGGCGCTGGGAGCAAACCTTGATCTCCCGGCTGCCGGCGTGGCCCGCTGCATCCGGGAGGCAGGCATCGGCTTCATGTTCGCGCCTCTTCATCATCAGGCCATGAAGCATGTAGTGCCGGTGAGGACAAAGCTGGGCGTGCGCACTGTCTTCAATATCCTCGGTCCGCTTACCAACCCCGCGGGCGCCGCCTGTCAGGTCGTCGGCGTTTTCGACGGGAGTTACGTCGAGTTGATGGCCAGGGCACTAAAGGAACTCGGCTGCAGGCACGGGCTCGTCGTCCATGGCGACGATGGACTGGACGAAATTACCATCAGCGGGCCGACTCTGGTAGCCGAGGTCAAAATGGGCGAGGACGGGATAAAGACGTATAAAATCAGGCCGTGTGATTTCGGCCTGAATGAAACTGCCGGGTCAGGGATTCTTAAGGGAGGCGACGCCCACGCCAACGCTGCCATCCTTAGAAGCATCCTGGAGGGAGAGGCCGGCGCGCGCCGGGATGTCGTCCTGCTCAACGCAGCCGCGGCGCTTTATTCGGCCGGCATTGCCGGCAGCATCGGAGACGCGGTCGAACTTGCTGCCCGCAGCATTGACAGCGGCGCCGCCCATGCCAGCCTGGAGGCATTTATCAAGTCAACCAGGAAAATCTAGGCTTCCCGGAACTGAACAGAGTGTTGTCATGTCCGATTTCCTCACCAAAATCCTCATCTCCACCCGGAGGGATCTCGAGGAGCGGCGCCGGACGAAACCGCTTGCCAAAATTAAAAGGGTCCTGGAAGAAATCCCGGCTGGAGATGACGCGCCAGCGAGGAGGGGCGCCGGATTATTCAAGGCTGCCGTCGAGGCTCCCGGCATCTCTGTCATAGCAGAGGTGAAGAGGGCTTCACCGTCAAAAGGCGACATCAGGCCGGGCCTTGATGTGGCCGACGTTGTCAGGCAGTACGAGTCCGGCGGCGCCAGGGCGATATCCGTTCTCACCGAAGAGCATTATTTCAAAGGCAGCCTTGAAGATCTCAGGGAGGCGAGGCGCTCCACGACGCTGCCTGTTCTTCGCAAAGATTTCATTATCGATCCCTATCAGGTCTGGGAAGCCGCGGCAGCAGGCGCTGACGCTTGCCTGCTGATAGTCGCGGCGCTCAGTCCGCGCGATCTGAAACTGCTGATTGACGAGGCGAATGTGGCCGGCCTGGATTCCCTCGTGGAAGTGCACACGCGCGGCGAACTAGAGACAGCGCTGTCAGCCGGCGCCCCCATCATCGGCATCAACAACCGGGACCTGATCACGTTTGAGGTCAACCTGCAGGCGACCCGCGATTTGATTAAATCTGTACCCGACTCGGTGCCTGTCGTCAGCGAAAGTGGCATCAAAAACCGCGGTGATATGCAGATGTTGGCTGCAGCCGGCGTTGGGGCCGCGCTTATCGGCGAGTCCCTGATGAGAAGCTCCAAGCCTGGGGATCGGCTGAGAGATCTGCTCGTTAAATGATCCATTCTCCGCGAGAAAGCTCAAATTCCCGGCAAATCCGTAAGTTTTGAAATTGCTGAATGGGCTGGTGCGCAAGGCGGAGGCATGAAATCCCTGGCGACTTAGAAGCTGGCGGATCCATCGAATTAAAGTATCCGGCAATGGCGGCCGTTAAAAAAGGGAATCCTCTTGAAATCTTTTTTGCTTGCGTAAAAGGGAAAAATATATGAATTGTCGAAAGTTACCATCAACCCCTCAGAGGGAGAAGCGGTTATCCCGAAAAATCCATGACCGATATGACCGAAAAGCTAAATAAAGTGGCAGCCAAAGCCCGGCCTGAGAGTGGACCACACCATTCTCGCGGTCTCTCCCCGGAACCTCCAAAAGAGAAATCGTTATTGAGACGGAAGTCCGCACCGAAGAAAAAGATAGAGAAGCAATGGTGAAAAAAAAGGAAAAGCCTCCCCGGAAGGCCAGGCAGAAGCAACCTCGGCCCGCCAAGGAAAAAAGGCCCAGAGAAAAGAAGGCGAAGAGGCGTGGCGGCGCCGGCAAGGCCAGTCCTGTGGGTTTGGATCTGGGACGAAATTACATCAACGCGGTACAGCTAAAGTATCTTGTCGGTGGGGCGGCCATGCTGTCGGCGGCGGTCGATGACCTTCCTGACGGACTCATTCAGGAAGGCGAGGTCCTCGACGTCGACGCTCTTTCGTTCGCAATCAGGGATTTTTGGAAGACCAATAAAATAAAAGGTAAAAAAGTGGCCCTGGGGCTGGCTAATCAGAAGGTGGTCGTTCGTACCCTGGAATTTCCTGTTCTTGACGAGAAAGAACTGCGTTCTGCTATAGAGTTTCAGGCGCAGGATTATATCCCTATCCCCATCGAGGAGGCGATTCTGGATTACCATGTCCTGGGCCGTTTCAAGGACGAGAACAGCATCGAAAAACTGAAAATCCTGGTGGTCGCGGCCCAGAAAATCATGGTGATGGATTTCGTCAACGCGATCAAGAAGGCCAAGCTCGCTGTTTCGGGCATCGATCTTCAAGCGTTTGCCATGCTCAGATCGCTGGCCTCCAAGAACGTTCTCGAACTTGAGCCGGCAAGTGGGGCCATCGCTCTTGCCAACATTGGATCTGACGTTACCAACCTGGTTGTGGAGGCGGGAGGGGAACCGCAGTTTACCCGCATTATCTCGTTCGGGGCTGATTATTTCACGAGGGCGGTACAGGATCTCAAGGGAATAACCTTCAAGGAAGCCGAGGTTCTGAAAACCAGAACCGGCCTGGGGACGCCGGGAGAGCGTGCCCCCGGGGAAGGGGAGGCGGACACCGCAATAATTCCGCCCACGGAAGGCCCACAGGAATTCCCGGCCGGTGAGCCCGGGCCCTCAGCGCCCTCGGAAGAACCGGGAGAGGTTAAGGCTGCCGGAGAAGAAAGGCCGGGTGGGGAGCCTCCCGGTCCGGCGAAACCGGAGGGGCCAGATATTACCGGTACGGAAGCAGGAGGCGCCGCAGAGGTTCAGCGGGTCCTGGAGCTTGCGGCCGAAGCGCTGGCAGACGAGATCCGGCGATCGCTGGACTATTATCAAACCCAGGAAGCGTCGGCACCCGTCACCAGGCTGTTAATCAGCGGCGTGGGGGCGCAACTGCCCAACCTTGACCGGCATCTTTCGCAGGCATTTCAATTCGCGGTGGAAATTGGCGATCCGCTTAAACGGATTACCCAGAACCGGACCGGGTTTAGCGATGAAGACCTGAGGTCTCTGGGGCCACGGTTGGCCATCGCAATCGGCTTAGCCCTGGAGGATGAGGAATAACATGCCGCGCGTGAATCTTGTACCGGCTGATGTGAAACGCAGGGAGCTCAGGCGTCAGGGCCTTCTGTTCCCGCTGGTGGCCATTGTGCTGCTCGCCTTGGTTCTTGTAGGCAGCTATTTCTATTATGTCAACAAGATGGACAACACACAGGAGGAGCTGGAAAGCTTCAGGCGCCTCAATGACGAGCAGGCCAGCCAGGTGGCCGAGCTTGACCGGATCGAAGTGCTCAAGAGCCAGAGGCAGGAGCGCCTGAGTTCCGTTACCGGCGTCTATCAGCTCCGTTTCCGCTGGTCGCGAATGCTCGATGACTTGTCCTTTGTAGTTCCGGAAGAACTCTCCCTGACCAGGATCAGGGGGCAGGTGCCAGAAACTGTGGCCGGCGCGACCCCCACCAGGCAGACCATGCAGGATGAGCTCGAGTTCGAAGGTCATACCCGCAGCATGCCGGATGTAGCCATATTCATGGTGAGGCTGGGGCTGATACCATCGGTGACCGATGTTACTCTGAGCCTGGCTGAAGTAGAAATTATCGGCAACGAAAGAGCTATCCACTTCATCATTACAGCTTCTCTTACTATGGAAGAAGCGCAGCGACCTGTGGCGGCGCCGACTACTGGGGAAACCGGGCCGTCGCGGGTAACGCCCACCGGAGCCACCGGCACCGATCGCGGGCCGGTAACCAACGGCACTGTGCCGGAGGAGAGCGCCGCCGTCGAGGGAGGATCACGTGAAGAGACGTGACATAGGCATTTTGGTAGGCCTCGGCATAGTGGTGCTGCTGGTGGCTTGGTACTTTCTGATCATAGGCCCCAAACGGGATGAAGTTGCCGACGTCGACGGCCAACTGAAGACTGAACGCGAGTCGTTTGAAACGAACCGGGAAAGAATCAGGCGTATAGGCGAGGAGCGTCAGGCCGCCTCTCTGGCTACCGGAGAATTGCTCAAACTGTACAAACTGGTGCCCGCGGATGAACAGGTGCCGTCGCTCATCGTGGAGCTGCAGCAGAGCGCAAACGAGGCCGGCATCGAATTTATGAAGATAGAGCCCACGGATGCGTTCCCCGGACCCAATGGAAACACCGTCATTCCTTTTGATATGGAGTTTCAGGGAAATTTCTTCGATGTTAACGATTTTCTGTTCCGGATTGAGAATTTCGCCAGACTGGAAGGAAATGACATCAACGTCAGCGGCCGCCTGGTTAGTGTGGTGACCATCGAAATCAGCGAGGCTTCGGTTGAGGCCGGGTTCCCCGATGTTCTGGTAAAATTGGGACTGAATGCCTTCATGACCGGGTCTCCCCAGGCCGCGGTCGCCGGTCCGGCCACGCCGCCTGCAGACACCGGGGAAACCGGAAACGGTGAAGGCGAGGCCAACCGGGCCGCAGCGCCTTAGGATGAGGAACTCATGAATGAATCAGAAAACAGGATTTTGAATGCATCGCCGTTGATAGCGGCGCTAGGCGCCATCTTGCTGATCATAATGGCGGTGGGACTGGCAATCTCGTGTGGAGAGGAACCTGCGGCAGAGTCGCCGCGGGAAACGGCCGAAACAAGGCCCACAGTGGGCACGGCCAGAACGTCGAGAACATCGACGGCGGCCACAACCGCGCAAGCGCCGGTAAGTCCTGCTTCGCCGGAGAGAGCCGATCAAATAGTGTCTCCCAGCGAAGCTACTATCTGGAGCAGGATTTTCTCCAGAAAGGATCCTTTCGTGCAGTTGTTCAGTGCCGGAGTCGCGGAAAACTCGGCGGTCACGCCGACGGGAACCACCCAGACAGCAATAGTGCCGTCACCGGTCACGGTTCAGCCAACTTCACCGTTCACGCCGAGCCAGGCCCAGCCAGTCTCGCCTCCGGCTGACAGAACGTCACCCCGCGCTCCTGCGCCGGCCCCGGCGCCGGCTCCCTTGCCGACCAAATAGGATCTGCTGCAAGCCGGTGGTATTTCCTGGCGGCAGATTTAAAGCGACAAAGATCGGATCTTTGGAAAATGACCTTTCTATACACAACCTCTGGCGAATCGCACGGCCCGGAGCTTTCTGCTATCGTGGAGGGCATTCCAGCCGGGCTGCATCTGGAAAAGGCGGACATTGATCGAGACCTAAAACGCCGCCAATTGGGGTACGGGCGGGGCGGCCGTATGAAGATCGAATCCGATGAGGCGCAGATTACCTCAGGCGTTCGTCACGGCCGAACTCTGGGAAGTCCGATTGCGATCAGGATAATTAACGCCGATTTCCGTCACTGGGCCAGTATCATGGATGTTGAGCCCCCCCCGGCAGGCAGGGTCTCCTCACCGGATCTGAGAAAGAAAAAGCGGCGGTCATCCAAGGAAATGCCTGTAAGAGTGCCCCGTCCCGGTCACGCCGATCTGGTGGGCATCCAGAAATTCGGGCTTGCCGATATCCGTGATGTGCTGGAGAGGGCCAGCGCCCGTGAAACCGCGGCCAGGGTAGCGGTCGGCGCCATCGCCCGCCGCCTGCTGAATGAATTCGATGTCAGCGTGTTCAGCCATGTGGTGCGCATAGGCCGGGTGAAAGCCCGCGGCCGCCGCCGGCTGGGGCCTGAAGATTTTACAAGCGTCGATCAATCGCCGGTCAGGTGCCTGGATCCCGCGGCTGACAAGGAGATGACCGGGGCAATCGACGAGGCTCGCGACAAGGGCGAATCGCTGGGCGGCGTCTTTGAAGTCGTGGCTTTTGGTCTGGTGCCCGGCCTGGGATCGCACACTTCTGGTCCGGAGCGGCTGACCGGCCGGATCGGCGGCGCGCTTATGAGCATTCCCGCCATAAAGGGAGCCGAGATTGGTGATGGCTTTGCCCTGGCGGGCAGACCCGGGTCAAGGGCCCAGGACGAGATATTATTCGACAGCGATAGAGGCTTTATCCGCAAAACGAACCGGGCTGGAGGCCTCGAGGGCGGCATGACCACGGGAGAGACTCTGGTTGCCAGGGCTGTGATGAAGCCGATACCGACGATGACCAGGCCTCTGGACTCGGTTGATGTCCTGACCGGCCGGAGAGTGCCCGCTCACAAGGAACGCAGTGATATCTGCGCCGTGCCGGCAGCAGCGGTGGTGGGGGAGGCCATGGTAGCCATCGAGCTTGCGCGCGCCCTGCTGAAAAAATTCGCGGGAGACTGCATCGGCGACACTAAGGAATCTTTTTTGATGTACCTGAGGAGGCTGAAAAGGAGTTGGCCCCCAGCCTGATTCTGATAGGCTTTATGGGCAGCGGCAAGACTGCCGTGGGCAAGCGCGTGGCCCGGGAACTTGGCTGGAAATTCATTGACACCGACGCCGTGGTGGAGCAGAAAAAGGGCAAATCCATCAGTGAGATCTTTGCCGCGGAGGGGGAAACCGGCTTTCGCCGCGCAGAAGCGGCGGCAGTGCTCAGCCTTCTGGAAGAAGCGGCGACAGCCTGCGGAGGAGAGGTCATCTCCCTGGGCGGGGGAGCGGTCACCATCCCAGAGGTTCTAAAACGGCTGCGTGACGAGCCACTGGTGGTTTTTCTGGACCAGGATGTGGAGGAAGCTTTTGCCCGGTCTCAGGACGGCAGGCGACCCCTGGCATTAAACCGGGAAAGATTCGGGGAATTATATGCGGAAAGGGAGAACTTTTACCGCACCGCTTCCGGATATGCGGTTGATGTCCGCGGCAGGACCGTAGCTGAGATCGCCCGAGAGATTGCCGGCATTATAAGGGAAAGGAAGACCGGCCTTTGATACAACTACTGGCCAGCACCCGGAGCAAGGAATACCCAATATACCTCAGCGTGGATTCTATTGACCGGATCGGCAGCCTGTGGGCGTCTCAGGGCGATACCGGCAAGGTGGCAGCCATCACTGATACCAACGTGGGTGGCCTGTATCTTCCCCAGATCGAACGTTCGTTCGAGGAGGCCGGATTCACATTTACCGCGACAGAGGTGGATGCCGGCGAAGGAACGAAGACCCTGGCTCAGGCAGCGAAGCTGTATTCCCGTCTTTTTGAGCTCAAGATCCGCCGTGGCGACGCCGTTTGCGCTCTGGGTGGAGGAGTGATAGGTGACCTTGCCGGGTTTGTCGCCAGCACGTACATGCGCGGCGTCAGGCTGATTCAGGTCCCGACCACATTGCTGGCCCAGGTGGACAGCAGTATCGGCGGCAAGACAGGGGTGAACATTCCAGAGGCCAAGAACTATGTCGGATCATTTTATCAGCCCGACATGGTCCTTACCGACCCTGTTTTCCTGAAAACGCTTCCTCCTGAGCAGATGGCGGAAGGCCTCGCCGAGGTCATCAAATATGCACTGCTTTCCGGAGAGGACTTTTTTGACGCTTTGGAGACCAGTTACCAGAGCCTGCTGGACCTGGACATGGCTTTCCTGGAAACAGTGGTGCGACGCTGCATCGAATACAAGCTGGCGGTAGTCGCCGAGGATGAGCGCGATTATGGCCGCCGGGCGGTGCTCAACCTGGGTCATTCGGTAGGACACGGCATAGAGGCCGCCGGCAATTACCGTCTATACAGCCACGGGCAGGCTGTGGCCCTCGGGCTGCTGGCGGCGGTCAGGCTTTCGGAAAAAATATTTTCGCTGCCTCCGGAATATGGAGAAAGCCTGGCGTCGCTGCATAAGCTGCTGGGCTTGCCGACCGTCCTGAAGGGAGTCGAACCCCGGGCGGTAATGGAGTCCATGGCCGCCGACAAGAAAGCGGACGGCATCTCCGCCAACATGGTGCTGCTCAGAAAGATCGGCGATCCGGTCATCAATTGCGATGTAGACGCAGGCCTGCTCGCGAGCGAGGTGGAGCGTCTGGCATCGGGGGCGTCAGCCGGTTCATGGACGATTTAATGACAATTTACCTCCTTCACGGCTGCAATCTCGACATGCTGGGAAGACGCAGACAGGAGCATTACGGCGGCATCACCCTTCAGATGCTGGAGAACGAAGTCGTCAGGAAGGGACGCGAGCTGGGCATGAAAGTGCGTTCTTTTCAAACCAATCATGAAGGCGATCTGGTTGAAAAAATACACGAACTGGTCGATCGGGCCGACGGCATCGTCATCAATCCCGGCGCGTGGACGCACTACAGCTATGCTATCCGTGACGCGCTGGAAATATTGGACGCGCCGGTTGCGGAGGTCCATCTCTCTGACATCTACGCCCGCGAGGAATGGCGCCGCCGGTCGGTGATCAGCGATGTCTGCGCGGTTACCATCGCCGGTAAAGGCCTCCAGGGCTACGTCGAAGCGCTGGAGTGGCTAGCGGCCGAGATCGGCTCAACCGGTTAGGCCATCGGGAGGCGGACATGGCGGCAAAATCCGTTTTTGATTCGCTCCTCGTCTCTCATCTTCCCAATGTGCGTTACCTTACCGGATTTACCGGTTCATCGGGATGCGCTCTGATAACCCGGCGACGCAAGGCATTCTTCACAGATTCACGTTACCGGCTGCAGGCCGCCCGCCAGGTCAAGGAATTCGAAATCGTGATCGCCGCGGGTCCGCCGCTTCTGGCGGCCTGCGCCTACATCAGGGCAAAACGGCTCCGGCCCGGAGTGCTTGGTTACGAAGGCGCGCGCGTAAGCTGCCGCGAACTGGCCGCCGTCAGGAGAGCCCTCAAGGGCGTCCGTTTAAGGGACGCCAGCGGCTTCGTCGAGGAACAGCGGTTGTGCAAGGACCGCAAGGAGCAGTCCCGGCTTCGCCGGGCGGCCAGGCTGGCGGATCTCGCGTTTGAACGGCTTTACCGTTCACGGGTTGTGGGCCGGACCGAGCGGGAGGTTGCGTGGATGCTGGAAGCAGCCATGCGTGAAGAAGGATCGGAACCAGTGCCGTTTGAGATCATCGTCGCATCCGGCCCGCGCTCAGCGATGCCGCATGGTGTGGCCGGCAAGCGGATCATTCGCAGCAGCGAGCTGCTGGTTGTGGATCTGGGAGCTTCCGTGGACGGTTACTGTTGCGACATGACCAGGACTTTTACCACGGGGAAGCTCGCGAAGAAACAGCTTCAGATATATGAGACTGTCAGAACAGCTCAAGAAATGGCCGTGAACGCGATCAAACCGGGAGCGGCCTGCTCCGAGCTGGACAGGCTCGCCCGGGACCATATCACGGCAGCCGGATATGGCGAGGCTTTTCTGCACTCGCTGGGACATGGAGTAGGCCTGGAAGCACATGAACAGCCGGTGCTGTCAATCCGCTCCCGGGAAATCCTGAAGGCCGGCATGACAGTGACCGTTGAACCGGGAATCTATCTGGCTCGCACAGGCGGCGTGCGGATAGAGGATACCGTGCTGGTCGGAAAGAACGGGCCGGTGCTGCTGACCAGGTATCCCCGAGAGCTGCGCCGCTTGCGCTGAAAAACAGGCGCGGGTCCGCCCGGCTTTTATCGCCAATCATTTTTAGTGTAGAATTCTCTTTCGCCGCCATTACGTTTGCTTATTGATTCGGTGGAGGAAGAGTGGTTTCAACCAATGATTTTCGGAACGGCATGGCCATCGAGGTGGATGGTCAGGTTTTCACCATAGTCGAGTTCCAGCATGTGAAGCCGGGCAAGGGCGGCGCCTTCGTGCGCACCAAACTCAAGAACATCAGCACCGGAGCGGTGCTGGACAGGACATTCCGCGCAGGCGAGAAATTCCGGCGGGTGCGGGTCGAAGGCAAGAAGATGCTGTTTCTTTACGCGACGCCGGAGGAGGTAGTGCTGATGGATAATGAAACTTATGAGCAGCTTTCCCTGACTCCGGCCCTGGTTGGTGATTCGCTCCGGTTTGTCAAGGAAAACATGGACGTGGAAGTTTTAATGGTGGACGGCAGGCCCACGGAGCTGGTCCCGCCCATATTCGTGGAACTCGAGGTCACCGAGACCCAGCCGGGCATCAAAGGGGATTCGGTGGGCGGCGGCGGATCAAAACCGGCCACGCTCGAGACGGGAGCGGTTGTCAACGTCCCCCTTTTCCTGAAAAACGGAGAACGGGTTAAGATCGACACCCGTACCGGCGAGTATGTGGAAAGGGTTTAGGGCGCAAAAGTGACCAAGGCCAGACGCATCCTGATCACCGACACTACTTTGCGCGATGCCCACCAGTCGCTTTGGGCCACGCGCATGCGCACCGGCGAGATGCTGCCCGTCCTCGGCCGTATGGACGAGATGGGATTTTACTCGCTGGAGGTCTGGGGTGGCGCCACTTTCGACAGCTGCATCAGGTTTCTCAACGAGGATCCCTGGAAACGCCTCAGGACCATCAAGCATCACTGTCCCAATACCCCCCTGCAGATGCTGCTGAGGGGACAGAACCTGGTTGGCTACCGTCATTACGGAGATGACATCGTCAGGAGATTCGTGGCCCGCGCGGCCGAAAACGGAGTGGATATATTCCGCGTGTTCGATGCTCTTAACGACACCCGCAACGTAGAGGTGGCGGCCGAGGCGATCAAGGAGGCTGGCAAACATTTCCAGGGCGCCATTTCCTACACGATCAGTCCGGTCCACACTCTGGATCATTATCTCGAGGTAGCGCAGATCTATGCCGATATGGGAGCCGATTCGCTCTGCATAAAGGACATGGCGGCGCTGTTGTCGCCATATCACGGCGAGCAGCTGGTCGGTCGCATCAAGGCGGAATTCGACCTGCCGCTGGAACTGCACTGCCACTATATCGGCGGTCTGGCGCCCATGACATATCTCAAAGCCATAGAAGCCGGAGTGGACGTGGTCGATACGGCTACGGTGCCGCTGGCATTTGGCGCTTCCAATCCGGCCACCGAGATGGTGGTGAGCGCCCTCTCGGGGACGCCTTACGATACCGGCCTGGAGCTGGATGGCCTGTTCGAGATTGCCAAGTACTGGGAAGGCGTGCGGCTTAAGGGAGGTCATGAGCGCGGAGTTACTTCGCTTACGCATATGCAGGTATATTCCCACCAGGTGCCGGGCGGCATGATCTCCAACCTAGAGAGCCAGCTTTCAGAACAGAATGCCCTGGACCGGCTGCCCGAAGTGCTGGAGGAGATACCGACAGTGAGGGCTGAGGTTGGTTATCCGCCGCTGGTGACGCCCATGAGCCAGATTGTGGGCACCCAGGCGGTGCTCAATGTACTGTCGGGAAAGCGCTGGCAGGTTGTTCCCGACGAGATGAAGTCCTATCTGAGGGGTAAGTACGGCCAGGCGCCTGGTCCGGTTGCCAGGGATGTAATCGAGAAGGTTCTGGCCGGCGAGGAGCCCATCTCCACGAGGCCTGCTGATCTGATAGACGAAACCCTGGCGCAGTACGCCGAGGAAATCGGTGACCTGGCCAAGAGCGAAGAAGATGTATTGACCTATGCCCTGTTTCCCGCAACGGCGAGGACTTTCCTCAAGCGCCAGCTGCACGGCGTCGAGGAAGACGTGTTCATGACGGGCGAAACCGAGGAAAGCGCTACAGGAGCTGCAATGGATGTTGACAAGATAAAGCAGTTGATCGCGGCGGTTGAGAGATCTGCGATCGCGGAAGTTACCATCGAAGAGGGCGATACAAGAATTACCCTGCGCAAGAGCGGGGAAGCGGCGGTAGGCGAGGCGCCGGCGCTGGAAGCGGGCGCGGCCGCGGAGCCTGCAGCCGCCGCGCCTGCCGATATCGAGGAAGAAGGTTATTTTGTGGTGAAGTCGCCCATGGTCGGCACCTTCTACCGCGCCCCTTCCCCCACCAGTGATCCCTTCGTGGAAGAAGGAGATGAGGTTAAGCTGGGGCAAACGCTCTGCATCCTGGAAGCTATGAAACTGATGAATGAAGTCACCAGCGAAGTGGAAGGCGTGGTGCGGCGCATCCTGGTGGACAATGCCAAGCCCGTGGAATACGGGCAGAGCCTGATATACATCGAACCGGCCGCCGAGGCAGAGCAGCAAGTGGATTTTGAACGGGTTGGCGACGTCGAATAAAACCTTGTTCGCCAAGATTCTCATAGCAAACAGGGGAGAGGTGGCGCTGCGCGTGATTCGCGCCTGCCGTGAGCTGGATATCCCCTGCGTTTCCGTCTACTCAGAGGCCGACTCCTCGTCGTTGCACGTGCGCGAAGCCGATGAAACCGTCTGTATCGGACCCGGGCCGGTGATCGACAGCTATCTGCGGATTCCCGCCATCATCGGCGCCGCCGAGATAACCGGCTGCGACGCCATCCATCCCGGCTACGGTTTTCTGGCTGAGAACCCTGATTTCGTAACGGCCTGTGAGGACAGCGACATGGTTTTCATCGGGCCCGGAGCCGATATCATGCGCCGCATGGGCAACAAGTCACTGGCAAAGCAGATAATGCATAAAGGAATGATCCCGGTTATTCCAGGTTCCAACGGCGAGGTGGTATCCGTTTCTGACGCCCGTAAAATGGCCGATGAGTTCGGGTATCCGGTGATGATAAAGGCTGCGGCTGGCGGCGGCGGGCGCGGAATGCGCCTGGCAGAATCGGAGGCAGATATCGACAGCATGTTCCAGATGGCCAGAAGCGAGGCGGAAAGCGCCTTCGGCAATGGCGCTCTCTATCTCGAGAAAGCCATCAAGGGCCCGCATCACATAGAAATTCAGGTGATCGTGGACAAGGCAGGGTCCGTGCTGACCCTGGGAGAACGCGACTGTTCGGTTCAGCGCCGCCACCAGAAGCTGATCGAGGAATCACCCTCTCCGCATCTCGACTGGGATACCCGGCAGAAGATGGCCGAAGCAGCCATCGCCGCCTGTCGCGCCAGCGGTTACGAGAACGCCGGCACCATCGAGTTCCTGGTCGATGAAGATAGAAATTTTTATTTTATGGAGATGAATACCCGGGTGCAGGTGGAGCATCCGGTCTCGGAGATGGTCACGGGCGTTGACATAGTTCGCGAGCAGATCAAGGTGGCACGAGGCGACCTCCTGCCGATTACCGGACCCATCCAGCCGCGGGGGCATGCTATCGAACTGCGGATTAACGCCGAGGACCCGGCCAACGATTTCCGCCCCAATACAGGCACCGTCACGCGTTACGTGCCGCCCGGCGGGCCAGGCATCCGGATAGATTCACATCTCTATGAAGGTTACACGGTGCCTGTATTTTACGACTCGCTGCTGACGAAGCTAATCGTCTGGGACATTGACCGGCCCGCGGCGATCCGGCGGGCTGCCAGGGCTCTGGATGAATACGTCATCGAGGGCCTGATCACGAACAAGGATCTTCACAAGGATATTCTTGGCATCCCGGACTTCCTTGAAGGCAGGTACACCACGGCGTTTATTGAGGAGAACGCGGAGAGGCTGAATATTTAAACGCGCAACCATGGACGAGGCTCATACCATATCCCGCCGGCAGGCCAGGCGCGACGCGATGGTGGTTTTGTATCAACATGACATCACCGGCGCGGCGCCGGAAGAGTTGTATAATAGCCTCAGGAAGGAACGCGGCCATGAGGCCTCCGCTTTTACCCGGGATGTGGTCGAAGGGGTGCTGGCGGATGTGGGTGAACTGGATGCCGAGATCGACGTTCATGCGATCGGCTGGCCGGCCCATCGGATGGCGGCCCTGGAGAGAAACATCCTCCGGATCGGGCTTTACGAGATCAGAAAGCGCGGGGATATCCCGGTGGAAGTGAGTATCGACGAGGCCGTGCGGCTGTCCAAGCGTTTCTGCTCGCGCGAGGCGGCGGCGCTGATCAACGGAATCCTGGGGAAAGTGGCCGAGGAAGAACGGGGCGCCCCTGAAGACGACAATTGAATCGAGAAATCATCGCCGATAAATTGCCCGAAAATTCAAACCTCGAAGAAACTGCTTCAGAAGAGGGAACCTTTGTGGAAAGCCCTTTAGAAAAGGAAAAAGCCGGATCTTCTGCCGGAAAGCACGCCGAAGTCCCCCTGGGCGACGTCCTTAAATCCACCCTCGAAGATCTGAACCAGTCGATCGGACACATGGAAGCCATCGTCAGCCGGCTTGAAGCCGGCGACACCGATTGGAAAGAGTCGGTCAGGCTCATATCCGAAGCCAACGAGCTGGCCATAGCCTGCTCCCGGAAGCTTGACCGGGCGGTCCAGGATGTGGTTTACGGCTCACCGGGCCGCGAAGACGAGGAAGAGGGCGAAGGGGAGAGCGGGCAAAGAACTCTTGACCTATCCTGAACATCTCACCGTTCTTCTCGACGAATACCTCGCCGGCCTCGGTTATGGCGAGGACGCTTCGGTCTCCCTGCTTACCGAGGCCATGAGTTATTCGCTGCTGGCAGGCGGCAAGCGCATCCGTCCGGTGCTTTTGATTGCTACCGGGCAGGTATTCGGAGCCGATCCCTCGCGGCTGCTGCCCACCGCAGCAGCGATAGAGATGATCCATACTTATTCACTCATCCATGACGACCTGCCGGCTTTCGATGACGATGATCTCAGGCGCGGCCAGCCCAGCTGCCACGTGAGATACGCGGAGAACGTGGCCATTCTCGCCGGCGACGCCTTGTTCGCGGAGGCTCTGAGGCTGATCAGCCGGAAGCAGGAGGCCGAGCCAGCGGTTCTTCTGGAAGTCATTGGCGAGATAGCCACAGCCACCGGCGTCAAGGGCATGGTCGGCGGCCAGTACCTGGACGTGGCCGGCATCACCGGCACAGAAGCGGAAGCGGCGAACGGCCCGGAGGCGGAGTCTCTTAGCCGCCTGCATTTTCTCAAAACGGGCAGGCTGATTATGGCATGTGTCCAATGTGGCGGCCTGCTGGCCGGAGCATCCGCGCCTCAGTTAAAAAAACTTCGCCGTTTCTCTGCGGAGATCGGTTTGCTATTCCAGATTAAAGACGATATTTTGGACGTCGTCGGAGAAACCGCTGTGCTCGGAAAGAAAGCAGGGACCGATGAGCGTCTCATGAGGCGGACCTGCGTGAGCGTCTACGGACTCGATCAATCGGAGCGTCTGGCCCGGGACGCCAGGGACAGGGCGATTGCCGCCCTTGAGGATGACGAAGGCAACACCGAGGTCCTCGCCGGAATCACCAGATACATATACGAACGGCATAGATAAAGTGTCACTTCTGGAACAAGTCAAATCTCCCGCCGGCCTGAAACGCCTCAACGATCATGAGCTGGGCCTGCTCGCGGACGAGATCCGCGCTTTTATGGTGAATGCCGTCTCCAAGGTGGGAGGCCATCTGGCTCCCAGCCTGGGGGTCGTGGAGCTGACCCTGGCGCTGCACAGCGTGCTGGACAGTCCCCGCGACAGAATAATCTGGGATGTTGGGCATCAGTGTTACGCTCACAAGATAATTACCGGGCGCGCCCATGAGTTCCACACCATCCGCCAGCATGGCGGGCTCTCAGGATTTCCCCACCCGGGCGAATCTCCCCATGATATTGTCGGAACCGGCCATAGCTCCACATCGATAAGTTATGGGGTGGGCATCAAGGAAGCGATCCGGCTGTCGTCCGCGGACGATACCGCGGCAGGCGGTGAAGCCGAAGACGGCGAGAGGCGGCATGTGGCGGTCGTGATCGGCGACGGGGCGCTTACCGGCGGCATCGCGTACGAAGCCATGAACCAGGCGGGCCATCTCAAGACGCCGCTTATGGTTATCCTCAACGACAACCAGATGTCCATCAAGCCAAATGTGGGCGCCATCTCCCAGTATCTTAACCGGCTTCGGCTCGATCCCACTCTCTACAGGCTCAGGGAAGAATTTGAGCACGGCCTCGAGAAGATCCCGGGCCTGAGCAGGGCCGGCCGCTCGCTCAAGGAGAGCATGAAGGCTTTCCTGGTGCCCGGCATGCTGTTCGAAGAGATGGGTTTCGCCTACATCGGCATCGTCGATGGCCACGATATCAAGTCACTGCGCAAAAGCATCCGGGCTGCCATGGAGATAGAGCGGCCGGTGCTCATCCACATCAAGACAACCAAGGGAAAGGGATATGAGCCGGCCGAAGCCCGTCCCGACACTTTTCACGGCATCGCTCCGTTTCAGATCAGCACCGGAAAGGCAATCCGGAAACCGGGGCCGATCACATATACGGAGGCATTCGGCCAGGGTCTGGCCCGGATGGCGGCCGATGACGAAAAAATTGTCGCCATCACCGCCGCCATGTCAAGCGGCACCGGACTTTATCACTTCGAGAAGCAGCACCCGGAAAGGTTTTTTGACGTGGGCATCGCCGAAGAGCATGCCGTCACCTTCGCCGCCGGCCTGGCAATCGGCGGTTACAAGCCCGTGGTGGCCATTTACTCGACTTTCCTGCAGCGCGCCTTTGACATGCTCATCCAGGACATCGCCCTTCAGGAGCTGCCGGTCGTGTTGGCGCTGGACCGGGCCGGACTGGTCGGGGATGACGGCCCCACACATCACGGGGTCTTCGACCTGGCCTATCTGCGTCTGGTTCCCGGCCTGACCGTGATGGCTCCCCGGGACGAGGCGGAACTGCAGCACATGATTTACACGGCCATCGATCTGGGCCGTCCGGCCGCGGTGCGTTATCCCCGGATGGCGGGACGGGGCGTGGCGATGCCGGAGCGTTATGAGATATTGCCCACCGGCAAGGGGGAGATTCTGGACCAGGGGGAAGGAGCGCTTCTTCTGGGGATCGGAACGGGCGTGGGGATATGCATGCGGGCGGCGCGGCTGCTGGCGGAGCGGCATGGTCTAAGGCCCACTGTGGTCAACGCCCGCTTCCTAAAACCACTGGATGACAGCCTGATTCTCGACCTGGCTGCAGAGCATGAACTTATAGTGACTGTGGAAGAAGGGACCGCCATGGGCGGCTTCGGCGTGGCTGTGCGAGAGCTGCTTTCGGCCCGGCACCCTGGAATTCCCGTAAGGAGCTTTGCCATCCCCGACGCCTTCGTCCCGCACGGCAACCGAGCCAAACTGTTGCGCGGCATTGGCCTTACACCCGAAGGCGTAGCCGGATACGTTCGTGATCGCCTGCTGATAGAAAAGGTCATACCCGCCGGCAGAAAGCTGGTGTCAGGAGAGGAATAAAAGGGTAACTGTCTCTCCAGGGAGCCAAAACGGATCCGCAGGTCTGACCATCCCGCAGGAGATGACTTGAAAAAAAAGCCTCAGAAGCCGGGAAGGATAACTCCACCCAGGCACCCCGTCCGCAAATCCAGGCACCGGCTTGACACGATCCTGGTACAGAGGGGTTACTTCGACAACCGTTCTCGGGCAGCCGCCGCGGTCCTGGCGGGCCTGGTGCTCGTGGACGGGAACGTGGAGCATAAAGCCGGCCGGCAGGTGCCGCCTGACGTCAACGTCGAGGTGGTGGAAGATCCGGTGTACGTATCCCGGGGCGGCTACAAACTGGAGCGGGCTTTTGACGCCTTCGATCTCAACTGGGCCGGCCGGGTGGCGCTGGACGCGGGTGCCTCCACCGGCGGATTTACCGACTGCCTGCTTCAGAACGGCGTGTCCAGGGTTATTGCCATCGATGTCGGATATGGCCAGCTGGACTGGCGCCTGAGACAGGATCCCCGCGTGCAGGTCCTGGAACGCACGAACATAAGATACCTCGAGTGCGAAGACCTGTCAGAGCTTCCCGAAGTGGCCAGCCTGGACCTTTCCTTCATCTCCTTGAAGAAAGCTTTGCCGGCTGTGATAAAATGTCTCCGTCACGGATTTGAGATGGTTGCCCTGGTGAAACCTCAGTTCGAAGCCGGCCGGGAAAAGGTTGGCAAGGGCGGCGTGGTGCGCGATCCGCGGGTGCACCGGCAGGTGCTTCTTAGCCTTTGGGACCATTTCAGCGATATGGAAATCACGATCCGAGGCCTGGTCGAGTCCCCGGTTCGCGGGCCCAAGGGGAACATCGAGTACCTGATGTACATGATCGACGGGCGGAGCGCTGTGGCGCAGGCTGAGGCGAGGTCTGTGCCGGGGGTGGACAAGGAGCAGGTTGTCGATGAGGTGATCAGCCGGGCAATGGAAGCGCTGGGAGGCCGCCTGGTTTCGTAGGCGGCGTAGTAGTAGCGAAATTTCAAGGAGCCACAGCTGGTCAGAAAAATCGCAGTCATCACTCACCGGCGTTCGGACGCCACCAGCCCGGCGCTGATGGAAGTTCTCAATCTGAGCCGGGAGATGGGGATCGAGGTAGTCCTTCCCGAAAGCGAAGTAGCCAAGTTTCCTCAGGCCGGCCGGGACGGATTGGCCTCGGTGGTCCCCGACCTCGAAGGCACAGACGTGGAGATGTGCCTGGCGCTGGGCGGGGATGGCACCATCCTCAGGGCTTTTAACCGCTTCCGCGATATGAAGATGCCGATTCTGGGCGTCAACTTCGGCCGCATCGGTTTCCTGTCCGGCATAAACCCGGAAGAAATCCCCACCATCCTCAGAAGAATAATGGAAGGGCACTACGAGAAGGTGGATCTGAGCCTGCTGGAATTTTCCCACGCCGGGCACCGTCACCTGGCGATCAATGATGTAGTAGTGCACAAGCCCGCCGGGGGCTCCGTGGTCAATCTGGGTTATGGGGTGGATGGGGTGGAGATGGATACGCTAAGATGCGACGGTATAGTGATCTCCACGCCGGCGGGCTCCACCGCCTATAATTTATCAACGGGCGGCCCTCTGGTGTCTCTGGGTCTGGATGCCTTTATCCTTACCGCCATCGCGCCGCATACGCTAAGGGTAAGGGCTCTCGTGCTGGGGCCGGGGGAGAGTGTCACCATCACAAACCGGTCGATCGGATCCCAGGCAGATATCTATGTCGACGGACGGGAGGAATCAGGGCTCGAGCCCGAAGGAAGCATCACCGTGGTTTTAGCCGAAGACAAGGCCCGGCTGGTGCAGGTGACCGGCGCTGATTTCTTCAAGAAATTGCGGGACAGGTTCATAAAACAATAGTTTGCGGGTTTTCATGTTCCGGTATGGGAGGGTTGATGCCCGGTTCATGGATCTGGAACCCGGAGACTGGAAACTGGTTTTCCATGCTGTCGGAGTTGAGAATCGAAAACCTGGCTGTGATTTCCCGGGCAGACCTTGTCCTGTCAAGGGGTCTTAATGTGATCACGGGCGAGACCGGCGCCGGCAAGACCATTCTGGCCCATGCCATCTCCCTTATTCTGGGCACGCGCGCCGGCGGCAGCCTGATCAGGCCGGGCGCAGACGAGGCCTCCGTGGAAGCTATCTTCAAAGTGCCGCCGGATTTTTTCAGCGACATCGGGGGCGTGTTCGACATCCCCGATGATGAAGAGCTGATCGTGAGGCGCCGGCTCAGCCGGGAAGGACATAGCCGGGCTTATATCGGCGGTCGGGCAACTACGCTTGCCGTCCTGGAGCAGGTCACCGGCCGCCTGCTGGCTTTTTCCGCCCAGCACGAACACAGGCGTTTGATGATGGCATCCAGGCAGCTGGATATCCTGGATGCTTTTGCCGGCCCGCAGCTGCTTGGGACACGGGAGCGGCATGAGACTCTATACAAACGGCGCCATGAATTGGCAGCCCGGCTCGAGGAGCTTGCCAGAAGCGCAGAAGCCGGGGAACGGGAGGCCGAACTGCTGTCTTTTCAGGTGGCTGAGATAGAATCGGCTGCCCTTGTTCCCGGGGAGGATGCCGAGCTCGAGGCCCGGCGTCAGAAGCTGCTGGCCGCGGAGGAGCTCGGAGAAGCCGCCGCCGGATTGGCCGTCTTGCTGGGACGGGATGAAAGCGGCGATGGTTTCCTGGATGCGCTGGCGGCGGCAATGTCCCGCCTCGACAAGTCAAGGGGCATCGACACGGAGCTTGACAGTATGGCCGAGAGGCTGACGGCAGGGTTCTATGAACTTGAAGAAATAGGCCGTTTTGCCCGCTCGTACAGCGAGACGGTCCACAGAGACCCCGGTCGCCTTCAGGAAACGGAGGAGAGGCTGGACCTGATCAGCCGGCTAAAGCGCAAGTTCGGCGCCAGCATCGAGGAGATAAACGAATTCGCGAAAAAAGCCAGCGAGCGGCTCGCGCGTTTGACTGATGACGGCCGGGCCAAGTCCCTGATGGAAGCGGATTTGTCGGGAATTGAGCAGGAGATGGCGGCGCTGGCGCAAAAGCTCCGGGGGATGCGGAACGAAGCAAGCGGCCATCTGGAGAGAGAAACAATGAAACATCTTGCCGACCTCGCTTTCAACCGGTGCGACTTCCGGGTTCGCCTGTCTCCGGTGGATATCCCCGTCAGCACAGGAGCCGACGCCGTCGAGTTCCTGGTCAGCCCAAATCCCGGAATGCCAGCCTCGCCCGTAAGGGAATCCGCTTCCGGCGGCGAACTCTCTCGTATTATGCTGGCCATCAAGAGTTCGGCATCATCTGAAAGCGATGCGGCCACTCTGGTTTTTGACGAGATTGACGCGGGGATCGGCGGCGAGACGGGCCTGGCGGTGGGTGCGAAGCTCAAGAGCCTGGCGGCGGGGTCGCAGGTAGTATGCATCACCCACCTGCCCCAGATAGCGTGTTTCGCGGACGCGCACCTTTCAGTTGTCAAGGAAAGCGGACTGGAAGAAACAGCCACCAGGGTGAACCGGCTCGAAGGTGAGGAAATCATCGATGAGCTTTGCCGCATGATGGGCTCGAAACCCGCGGACAAAAAGGCCCGGGCCCACGCTGCCAGCCTGCTCGAGAATGCCGCCAGTGCCCCATCCTGGAGTATCTCATGAAATCGACCGTCGCAGTTTTAAAGACGACTCCCCGGACGGTGCTGGCCGATTACGGACGGCTTATGCGCCTGGCCGGATATCAGGAATTTCTGCCGCCGGGCAAGCAGACCTTCCTCAAGGTTAATCTGGAATGGCAGGAATGGTATCCTTCCGCCTCAACCGAGCCATGGCAGCTCGATGGGGTCATCCGCGCGATGATCGAGGACGGATATCTGCCGCAGGCGATAAGCGTGGCTTCCGGACGCGCGCCGGGACCGCGGCCCGAATCCGCCGAAGAGCAGAACGGCCTCACGTCCGCAGCCGCCAGGCATGACATCGGTTTTACCCGATGGAAAGCCAAGCTGGATGATTGGGTTCAGTTTGCTCCGGAGGCGGAAATGATGATCCTGGACAGGCTGGCTGGCGAGGGCGACATTCTGGTCCCCGGTGCTTTTCTGGGGAACAACATCGTTCATTTACCCACGCTTAAGACCCACGCGCTGACAGTTATAGGCGGTTCCGCCATGAGCTGCTTCAACGCGCTACTGGATGACCAGTGGCACAAAACCGGGATTCACCGGCTTCTGGTTGATCTGCTGGCGTTGCAGAAGGAATTGTGCGGCGGCGTGTTCACAGTCAGCGACGGCACCATCTCCGGCGACGGGCCGGGACCGTGCCTGCTGGTTCCCTACGTCAAGGATTACATCATCGCCGGCGCCGACCCGGTGGCCGTGGACGCCGTGGCCGCCCGCATGATGGGTTTCAATCCCATGGAGATCGATTATATCCGCATGGCCACCGAGCGGGGAGTAGGAAACGGGGAAATCAGCGAAATTGATCTGACGGGGGACGGCATCGCCGGCGTCGACTTCCGCTTCGGCGGAGGGAGGCGGCGCATGATGCCCATGCCCGCCTTGTTGAGGGAGTACTACTGGTATCCGTTTCGGGGCCGGCGGCACGTGGGCCGGATAGCCGAGACCGGATGGGGTCAGCTGCTCCAGGAGTATCTGCCTGAGGGAGCCGGACTGGACGTTCAGGGAAAGGGAAAAGGGCCTCTGATGGCCATGATGGGGGCCGGTGCTCTTTTCGGCTTGAGCGCCGCCCGGTGGATGGCACGGCTGGCCCGCAGGGGCGCCTGGCCAGTATAGATGCTTACGAGACGCCCGAAAGCCCGTCCGGCACAGATTTCCGGCAAGCAGGCACGCCGCTATCGACGCATCCGATTCGTGCTCATCTGGGTATTGGTGGCCAATCTTGGAGTAGCACTGGGCAAAGGGGGCGTGGGATTCAGTATCGGCTCTATCAGCATGGTAGCGGATGCTTTTCACTCTCTGATGGATGGCTCGTCAAATATCATCGGCATCATAGGCATCACCCTGGCATCCCGGCCGCGGGACGAGTCTCATGCCTATGGCCACACCAAATTCGAGACATTCGCCAGTCTGGGCGTCGTACTGCTTCTGCTTATCACCGCTCTGGAGATCGGCCGCAGCGTCATCGACCGTTTGATGCATCCGCAGGCACCTGACGTCGGCGTTGCCGCCTTCGCTGTCATGATAGCGACCATAGCCGTTAACATAGCCATCAGCTCGACGGAGAGGCGCGCCGGACGGCGGTTAAACAGCAATTTCCTCGTAGCCGATTCGCGGCATACAATGAGCGATGTGTGGGTCTCGATGTCGGTAATAGTCAGCCTGGTGGCCGCCGCCCTCGGTTATCCCCTGATGGACGCTATCGTGGCCGGCATAATCGCAATTATAATCGCGTACTGGGCTGTAAGGATCATGCAGGAAGCCTCGAGTGTGCTCCTGGACAGGGCCATTATCGACCCCGGGAGGGTGAAGGAGGTCTGCATGAGCGTCAAAGCCGAAGGCCTCCTGGATTGCCACAAGATTCGCACCCGGGGAAGCGAGGCCGGCTACTGGATCGACCTGCATCTGCTGGTGGAGCCCCAGATGACCACCAAGGATTCCCACCGCATCGCTTCGCTGGTGGAGCGGCGGCTGAAAAACACTTTCGGCGATGAGACTGACACTGTCATCCACATAGAGCCCGGCCGCTAATAAACGAGGGAAGAACCCGGAGCCTTATCCGGATCTTCCCGAGCGCCAGAGAAGGATCTTTTTTCACTAAGCGGTTCCGCGCTGCCTGCGGCAGCCGTGACTACCGGCTCAGGCCATCCTTGTAAAGCACCCTCTGGCTGGTCATCAGCGGTTGGCCGGTCACCGATACCACCCGTACCGGACCGCCCATGACATTATAAAATTGCGGCGTTATGCGGCCGCCCTCCGGGATAGTGAAATAGCTGTTGGACGGATTTGAGGGATCGTTCATCTTCTGGCCGCCGATGTAGATCTCTACGCGGGCGTCTCCCGATCCGTGATTGGCCACCAGAATCCAGTTGCCGCGCATGTAGTTGATAAGCTTGGAATCATACCAGGTGAAGAGATGCTCGGGGTGAACAAGGGAGGGCGGCGCGCCCTGAACCTCCTCGAAGCTGTTCCGGTAGATGATCCGCTGAGACGCCATTAACGGCTGGTTGTTGTGCGAGATTACCCGCACCGGACCGTCAGTGAGGTTTGGGAAGACGGGCGTCACCATCGCCCCGGGCTGGATCGGGTTGCCGGCGGCGCTGCTGTAACGCGCCTTGAGCGCTCCTCCCACGAGTATGTCCACGTCCGCGGGCTGAGAACCCCGGTTCGCGACCAGCACCCAGTTGCTGCTCCAGACGCTGTCGTACCAAGTGAAAAAATACTGGCTGTCCAGGCTGTTCGTTGGCATGCCGGTCAGCTCGGTAAAGCTGTCTTTATAGAGCACCCGCTGGCTGGCTATCAACGGTTGGTGGTTGGTCGAGCGCACCAGCACCGGTCCGGCCATGGTTCCGGGAAATACCGGCGTTACGATCTGCCCCGGCGTCAAAGGATTGCCGGATGCGGCCGAATATAGCGCTACTCTCCTTCCTCCGATCAGAATCTCAACGTCCGCAGGCTGCCCGCTCATGTTTGCCACCAGCACCCAGTTGCCGGTCATGCCGTTTTGGGGAAGAGAGTCGTACCAGGTAAACTCCCAGGAATCGGTAAGGTCCTCGGCCCGGATGCCCAGCACCTCATTGAACGAGTCGCGGTAAAGCACCCGCTGGCTGGCGATCAGGGGATGGCCGTCAAGCGATAAAACCTTGACTGGTCCGCCAATCATATTGGGGATCATGGGCGTGATCCGGCCGCCTGAAGGAATGCTGAAATAATCACGGGATGGATCCGCCGGGTCGTGTATGACCTGGGAACCGACAGTGATGCGGACCCGCGCGGTGCCGATACCCTGGTTGCCAACCAGGATCCAGTTGAGCATGCTATGAGCCGGCAGCGAATCATACCAGGTGAAATAATAGGAAGTGGAAAGCCTGTCAGCGGGCGTACCCGGAACCTCGTTAAAACTGCCCGTAACATAGCCGCTGGGCGGACGGCTGTTTATGCGGGTAGCGATGCGGGCGATAGCGTCGCCGTATCCGGTGCCGGGCACCGCCCACTGCCCGCCCAGGTCTCTGATGGTGCGGACTGAGTTGCGGTGGGTGTCGCCGAAGTGGCGCGGATCGTAAAGCGGGGTGCAAAATTCATTGACATGGTCCGGAAAAACGTACCATGCCAGATGCGCGTAATGGGCTATGACGCCGAGCTCCGGGGTCGCGAAAGAATTGCCCGGGTTGCCGCCTCCAGTAGCCCCTATGCCGGCGAAATTGTTCTGATGCGCCTTGACGTCGCCCGTAAATCTCAGGTAATTGGTCTCATGCAGCATCTGGGCGAAGGCCACATCTGCTCTTATTCCAAACCGGTATCCCCACTCCACATACATCTGGGACAGGCCTGGAAATCCGTGACCGGGATTCACAGAAGCCAGCTCGGCCTCCAGCTGCGAGGCCATGACCGGAGAGAAACCGGCGATAGGCTCATCGGCGGAGACGGCGCGGGCGGAATCCGGCGTGACAGCCGACGCCAGGAAAAGAACGAAAACGGCAGCGAGCCAGATTATCACCGGATGTCGTCCGGCGGCGGAAAATCCCGAGCAGGTTGCCGTTTTTTCAGTAAAACCGGGCATTCGCGCCACTCCAAGCCAACCAGAAGCATGAAGCTCTAGTTTAACCCAAAAGACTCTGGACGGCGAGGCCGGATGAACATTGCATGGACTGTATCCTGATGCGGAAAAGAACGGCTTTCAGCCTATGGTAGAATGCGGACGGCCGGTCACGAAAGGAAAGGCGTATCATGCGTGTCCCCAAGGTCGACCAGTCCCTTTGCCAGGGTTGCGGAAATTGCGAGGCTATCTGTCCGGAGGTGTTCGAGGTGCGCGAGGACGGACTTTCATACGTAATAGCCACCGACCTGGCCGGCCTGGAAGCCTGCGTCGAAGCGGCGGTGGAGAACTGCCCGGAGGACGCCATCACTTTTGAAGAGGAAGAATAAGGCCTCGGGCACCGGCCCGGCCCTTTCTGTGTGGCAAACGACAGGCCGTGGCCACCGGGCGCACGGCGATTCAAGAGCCTTAGCGAGTCAGCTTCAGCTCAACCGCCTCCACATTGCAGTTTATGGTGCGGTCATTGCGAAATCTCCTGAGAATCTCGGCTCTGCTGAATCCTGCCGAGTGAAACTCCTCCAGGAAGGATCCTCCCTCCTTGGCTCCGGCGATTCAGGCAAACCAGTTCACGTTGCTGCCCTCCTCGCCAGGCGCAGGCGCCAGCGGCTGCTTGAGGATGATTTCGGCTATGAAAGCCGTGCCCCCAGGCTTCATCACCCGGTATAGTTCCCTAATGATCTTGTCCCGCCGCGGATTCAAATTGAAGATGCCGTTAACCAGCGCCACGTCGAAGAGCCCGTCAGGAAAAGGCAGCGACTCGGCATCGGCAAGATAAAAATCAACGTTGTCAAGCCCGGCTTCCTTGGCCGCGTGGCGGGCCCGATCCAGCATGCTCCCACTGAAATCCACGCCTGCCACCCACCCGTCCGGTCCCGCACGCCTGGCCGCAATCAGCGAGTCCAGACCGGCGCCGCAGCCGAGGTCCAGAACCTTGCTTTTCGGTGGAATCCCGGCTGAGACCGACAGGTTGGTAACGCCGGCAAAAGAATCGACTGCAATTCCGGGGAGGCTCGCCAGCAGCTCTTCGCTGTATCCGATGCTCAGGGCAAACTTGCGGCCCACGGGAAAAGGATGGGTCCCGTCAGGATGTTCCGCCGCCGCGGAATACGCTTTAAGGACAGCGCCGCGCAGTTCCTCTGTCCGTTTCTCGTCCAAGGGTCACTCCGTATGCGAGGGAGCGAAGACATTCTCGCTCAAAGTGAACGCACACTCATCATATTCCGTTGTTTCGCGCTTGTCCATTAGCGAAAGCGGCGGTTGAACCGGTGAATATCCGGCTTTTCACCTTCGGCCAACGGGTGATATACTCTCTATTGTAATGAGAAGGACGTTTCAGGACGATTGTTTGGTAATCAACGGATCACAACTAAAACAGATAAAAATTTTCCCGGAGCCGCGCCTCCGGTTTTTTAATGCCAGCGCTGGCTGGTCCAGTAAATCCCTGGGAAAGGCGGAAAACGGATGGCTAAGCATATCTTCGTAACGGGCGGGGTCGTCTCTTCGCTGGGCAAAGGCATCACGGCGGCATCGCTGGGCCGGCTGCTCAAGAGCCGCGGCGTCAAGGTGAAGATGCAGAAGCTCGACCCCTATATCAATGTCGATCCCGGCACCATGAGCCCGTTCGAGCACGGCGAGGTGTTCGTGACCGAAGATGGGGCCGAAACCGATCTTGACCTGGGCCATTACGAGCGTTACGTCGATGAGAATCTGACCAGTGACTGCAATGTCACATCGGGCACCGTGTACTTCAGCGTCATCAACAAGGAGAGGCGTGGAGACTACCTTGGCAAAACCGTTCAGCTTATACCGCATGTGACCAATGAGATCAAGCAGCGTATTCATCGCGTCGCCGACATGGATGGCGGCGTGGACGTGGTCATAACCGAGATCGGCGGCACTGTCGGCGACATCGAGTCATTGCCGTTTCTCGAGGCGATCCGCCAGTTCCGCATCGACGTTGGCAGGGAAAACGCCCTTTATATACACGTTTCCCTGGTTCCGTACCTGGAGGCCGCAGGCGAGCAGAAGACCAAGCCCACCCAGCACAGCGTCAAGGAGCTCAGGGGAATCGGTATCCAGCCTGACATCATCGTCTGCCGCGCCTCAAGGCACATGAACAACAGCCTGAAGGAAAAAATAGCCCTGCTTTGCGACATAGAGCTGGAGGCGGTGATATCTGCGGTTGACGCGCCTGATATCTATATGGTTCCGCTCATCCTCAGGGAGGAGGGCCTCGATGAGCTGGTGATTAGAAAACTGGATCTGAAGGCGGACGACCCTGACCTTAGTGACTGGCAGGATCTGGTCGACCGGATAAATTCCTGCAAATTGCCGGTAAAAATAGCCCTGGTGGGAAAATATGTCCAGCTGTGGGATGCGTACATGAGCGTCATCCAGGCTCTCAAGAATGCAGCGGTTTATCACGGCCGTGAGCTGGAGGTGGTCTGGGTCGATTCCGAGGGTGTTTCGCCGATGCTGGTGGAGTCGCAGCTCAGGGACGTGGATGGTGTTCTTATCCCTGGCGGATTTGGCGTGCGCGGCATCGAGGGAAAGATCCAGGCCGTCAGTTATGCCCGGGAGAAGAAAATACCTTTCCTGGGCATCTGCCTGGGGATGCAGTGCGCGGTGGTGGAGTACGCGCGCAACGTCGCCAGGATGCCCGGGGCCAACAGTTCCGAGTTCGACCAGGGCACCCCCTACCCGGTTATCGACCTGCTTCCGGACCAGAAAGATGTCGAAGCTCTGGGCGGCACCATGCGCCTGGGGTCCTATCCCTGCAAGCTCACCCGCGGCAGCAAGGCGGCCAAGGCTTATGGCTTGCGCAACATACATGAACGTCACCGCCACCGTTATGAGGTTAACAACGCGCTCAGGCCGAAGCTGGAGGAGGCTGGTCTGATCTTCAGCGGCGTCTCACCTGACAAGCGGCTGGTGGAGATTATCGAGATCGCCGATCATCCGTGGTTCGTAGGCACACAGTTCCATCCTGAATTCAAATCCAGGCCCACGCGGCCGCATCCGCTGTTCAGGGATTTCCTGGGAGCCGCTGTCGCCAGAGCGGTGGAGCAGGAGAGTGAATACGGAGAGGATGGTTCCGGTGGATTGCCGGCTGACGTTCCGGCCGTGTCTGCCGCTGAGGCGGGCCTGGAAGATCCCGGCTCCGATTCCGCCACGGATAACTGATCCATGAGACAGGAAAGCATCGGCTCCGCCGACCCCCTCGTGTCGCTCTTTCTGGAACTGGCGCACATTCCCAGCCCTCCCGGGCAGGAGCGTGACGTCAATGATTTTCTCATCACCCGACTGCGCGGGCTCGGCCTTGATGTGACAGAAGGAGAACCCATCCGCGAAGGAAAGACCGGAGCAGGCAACCTCTTCTGCCGCATTCCCGGAAATGCCCCCGGCATCCCCATCCTGCTGTCTGCCCACACCGACACCGTGGCCTCCGAGCCGGACGCCCTGCCGGATCCGGTTCTGGAGGACGGGGTGCTCCGCAGCCGCAGCCGCGCGGTGCTGGGAGCTGACGACAAGTCCGCGGTGGCGGCGATCGTCTACTGCGCCGAAAGGATAGTGAAGGACGATATCCCGCACGCGGATGTGGAGATCATGCTGAGCGTGGGTGAGGAGAGCGGCCTGCTGGGCGCCAAGTCCTGGTCGCTTGACGGAGTCGGTTCCCGGTACGGTTTCTGTTTTGACAGCACCGGTCCAGTGGGCAATATCATCGTCCGCTCCCCGTCTCAAAAAACCATCAAGGCCTTGTTCAAAGGCAAGGCGGCCCACGCCGGCGTGGCGCCTGAGGAAGGACGCAGCGCGGTGGCGGCGGCCTGCAACGCAATAGCCGGCATGAAACTGGGACGGCTGGACGAGGAGACCACCGCAAACATCGGGCTCATCAGGGGCGGCGCCGCGGCGAATGTGGTACCGGACCGGTGCCGCATAAACGGCGAGGTCCGTAGCCACGACCTGGACAAACTGGAGGAACAGGTGGAGGCTATGATAGATTCCATAAACATGGCGGCGGCTGGCGAAGAGGTGGATGTCGAGCTTGCCGTTGTCGAGGAATTCCGGGCTTTCGATTTCTCCGCTGGCGGCCCGCAGCTTGATATGGCCGAGCAGGCTGTCCGGGACATCGGACTCGAGCCGTTACGGGGAAGCACCGGCGGCGGCAGCGACGTTAATGTCCTGAACCTGCTGGGCCTGCCCTGCATAAACATGTCCACAGGCATGGAGAAGGTGCATACTCCCGAAGAGTACATAACCGTGGAGGCGCTCTGGCAGCTGCACAAGCTGATCCTGGCGCTGACAGCAAAGGCGCTGGAGGCATGACCTGCCGGCCGGCAACCAGCGGATATGACTTCAATTCCCTGTCTGTGCGGTTTAAAAAAGATTGCAGGCCATGAGGACCGTTTCCCCGGATCATTGCAGCGATAACGGGTTCCTGGCGCACGTTACCGGGATGGCTGATTGCGGGAACGCCTTGCTCAATCCGCATGAATAAAAGACTTTTATCAAAAAGAATATTCACCGGCAGCGTGATCAACCTCAGGATCGACGAGGTAGAGCTCCCCGACGGGCGCCGGACAAGCCGCGAGATCGTGGAACACCCCGGTGCCGCCGCCATTGTGCCGCTGGACGGTGGCAACGTGCGTTTCGTCAGCCAGTACCGGGACGCGGTCGACCGTCAGCTGTTGGAAATCCCCGCCGGCAAACTCAAACCGGGAGAAATCCCCCGCGAATGCGCCCTGAGGGAACTGGAAGAGGAACTGGGAGTCACAGCGGGAAGAATGACGCATATGGCGACTTTTTACTCCAGCCCTGGATTCTGCGACGAGATTATGTATATGTATCTGGCGGAGGAATTGCGTCCCGGGGAGAACAGCCTGGATCGCGAGGAGTTCGTGGTTCCTGAATCCCGGCCCCTGGAACCGGTGGACATGCTGCTTGAAGAGATAGAGGATGCCAAGTCCCTGATTGGGATAATGATGGCCTATCGGGTTGTTAACAACCGGAGGGAAGGTGATATCGTAAATCAATGATCATCGGCGTCCCCAAAGAAGTTGAGATGGACGAATATCGTGTCGCGATCACTCCCGCCGGGGTGCGAGAGCTGACCGGCGCCGGACACAAGGTTCTGATCCAGAAAGGCGCCGGTGAGGGCAGCAAGCTTCCGGATGATTCCTACAGAAACCAGGGCGGCACCCTGGTGGAGACTATTGAAGAACTGTTTGAAGGGGCGGAGCTGATCGTCAAGGTCAAGGACCCTTCGCAGCGGGAGATCCCGCTACTCAAGTCCACTCATACGATGTTCTCGTTCATGCATCTGGCTCCCCAGCCGGAACTGGCGCGCCAGCTCATGGAATCCGGCGCCACGTGCATCGCTTACGAGACGGTGGAACTGCCCGGCGGCGGTCTGCCGCTGCTGGCCCCCATGAGCGAGATCGCCGGACGCATGTCAGCCCAGGTGGGAGCGTATTTTCTGGAAAAAATGATCGGCGGCCGAGGCATCCTCCTGGGCGGCGTGGCGGGGGTGCCGCCGGCCAAGGTAGTCATACTGGGCGCCGGCATCGTCGGCACCAATGCCGCCAAGATTGCCGCCGGCATGCTGGCCAATGTGGTCGTGCTCGACAAAAGCCTCGACCACCTTCGCACCCTGCAGGCATACGTCTCGGGGCGGCTGACAACCGTGTCATCTACTGCGCTTTCGGTTGAGGAATATGTACTCAGCGCGGATCTGGTGATCTCAGCGGTGCTTGTTCCCGGAGCCCGGACGCCCAAACTGATTACGGAAAAGATGGTGGAGCAGATGGTGCCCCATTCGGTCATCGTCGATGTCTCCATCGATCAGGGCGGCATCTCCGAGACCTCACGGGTGACCACCCACAGCGAGCCGACATACATGGTGCATGACGTTATCCACTACTGCGTGGCCAACATTCCCGGCGCCGTGCCGATCACGTCCACATACGCGCTCACCAACGCCACCTTGCCTTATGTCATTGCCATCGCGTCCAGAGGCGTAAATGCCGCCATCGTTGATAACCCGGCGCTGGCCAAGGGCGTCAATGTGATGGAGGGCAAGATACCCAACCAGGCTGTGGCCGAATCCCTGGGCGTGCCTCATTATCCCATCTCCAGCATCGTGCCCTTCAGCCTCTGAGCCGGGCGGGCAATCCAGCCTGTCGTCATCTGTTGTCCCCGGCTTGGGAAGTAACCTTTATATCTGTCCCTGGCTGCCTGCCAGATGCCGGCTCGATGACAGCCATCGTAAATACATGATGGAGGCACGGGGATCGCCTTCAATAAAGGAAGTTTCGGCATCGCATGGAATCTTAAAGCGGACATTTATGGACATCCAGATCAAAAATCCCCAGCGGATGGCCCTGTCTCAACAGGCAGGAGATCCTCTTGTCGAGGAGTTCCTGGCCTATCTTCAGTTCGAACGCGGCCTGTCTGACAATACCATTTCCTCCTATCGCCGCGATTTGAGCCAGTACAGCAATTTTCTCGCGGAACAGGATGTGATGACCACTGAGGCGAGCATCCGGGTGGTGCGGCAATTCCTCGACAGGCTGATTGAGGAGAGCGCGCCGGCCAGCGCCACCATCGCCCGCAAGACCAGCGTGCTAAAGAATTTCCATCGCTTTTTGTGCCGCGAGGGCCTGGCGACCGATGATCCTACGGCGACGCTGATTTCGCCGCGCCGCGAGCAGCGCCTTCCCACCGTGCTCAACGCCGGCGAGGTGAAGCTGCTTCTGGCGCAGCCCGCAGGTTTGAGGCCCGGGCCGCTTCGCGACACCGCCATCATGGAGCTGCTTTACTCGGCCGGCCTCAGGGTATCCGAGCTCACCGGGCTTCTGGTCACGGATGTAGACTTCGAGGCCGGGTTTGTCAGGTGCATGGGCAAGGGTTCGAAGGAACGGATGCTGCCACTGGGCGATCCCGCGCTGGCGGCCATTAAGAGGTATCTGGGGCAGGGGCGGCCGCGCCTGGGCAAGGGGATCAAGACAGGCCATATGTTCCTGAACCGTTTCGGAAAAGGGATCACGCGGCAGAGCGTGCACAAGATGCTGGCAAATTACGCGAAAAAGGCGGGCCTGGAAAAGAACGTCACTCCCCACACTCTCAGGCACAGCTTCGCCACGCACATGCTGGCGGGAGGCGCCGATTTGAGAAGCGTGCAGGAGATGCTCGGCCATGCCGACGTATCCACCACCCAGATCTACACACATTTAAGCAGGCAGCGCCTTCGCGACACCTATTTTCGCTCGCACCCCCGCGCCCGGAAAGCAAAAGATGCTCAATCCCCTGTGGCTCCTTAGCAGGCGCCGCCTCAGACGCAGGGGCCGCTGCCTTCTCATCACCCTGGATGGCGTTGGAGCCGGCGCGCTTCCGGACGCTGAGGAATTCGGGGATGCCGGGGCCAACACGCTGGCCCATGTGGCGGAGGAGGTGGGTGGACTCAATCTGCCGAACCTGGGAGCGCTGGGGCTGGGAAACATCATACCGTTGAAAGGGCAGCCACCGGTGCCGCGGCCCCAGGCGCTGTATGGCAGGCTCGAGGAGCGGTCTCGCGGCAAAGACACCACGGTGGGCCACTGGGAGCTGATGGGTGTCATCAGCAGCAGGCCTTTTCCCGTCTATCCCCAGGGTTTTCCTCCCGAGGTCATCGACAAGTTCATAAATGAAACCGGCCGCGGCGTATTGGGCAACAAACCGGCTTCCGGGACGGAGATCATCCGTGAACTCGGGGTTGAGCATCTGAAGACCGGGGATCTCATCGTCTACACATCAGCCGACAGTGTCTTCCAGGTGGCGGCCCATGAGGATGCTGTCCCGGTAGAACAACTCTACAGATATTGCCGGATTGCCAGGGACATCCTTACTGGCGAGCACGCGGTGGCGCGGGTGATTGCCAGGCCGTTTACCGGCGGACCGGGGAGCTTTGTCCGCACCAAGAAACGGCGGGATTTTTCTCTGCCGCCGCCAAGGACGTATTTGAACATCCTGAGCGAGATAGGCGTGCCGGTTCATGGCGTGGGCAAGATCTTTCAGATCTATGCGGAATCAGGCGTCGGGTTTGAGCACACGACCCGGACAAACGCCGAGGGGATCGAGAAATCCATTTCCCTTCTCAGTGAGCTCGAAGAGGGACTCATCTTTACCAATCTGGTTGATTTCGACATGCTTTGGGGCCATCGAAATGATGCGGCCGGTTTTGCCGCGGGCCTGGAGGAGTTCGACGCGGCTATTCCCGGGATAATCGCCGCTTGCCGGTCCGGGGACCTGCTGATCGTGACTGCCGATCACGGCTGCGATCCGCTGCACGCAGGCACCGACCATACCCGCGAGTACGTGCCGCTGCTGGCGAGGCTGGGCGGCGACTTCTTCTCGCCGGGAGGCCCGCTTTTCCGGTCCGAGTCCGCCGGACTCCCGCGGAAGGAAAGAGCAGTGCTTCCGGAGAGCCCCTATTACGGGGAGATGGCCGATGTAGGCGCTTCGGTCCTCGAGTTCTTCACCGGGCGACGTCTGGAAGTCGCCGAAGCGATCAAGATGCCCGGCCGGCCGTTTTTGGCGGTGGGTGAGGCGGCTTAGGCTGTCATCATTTGATAATTTTCCTGTTTTTGAAAATCCTGATCGCGTAAACACCGTAAACGAAAGCGATGATGCCGGTCACAACGACAATGGTCAAGCCAAACGGGATGAAAAACAGGCGTTCGGATAACGTCTTAGATTCCTCAACTCCCAGGTAGGGCAACAGCATACCCGACACGCCCCAGCCTATGTTGTACATGAGCATGGCGATCAGGCTCACCCACATGAGGATTCCCTTTATTCTTGGCTTAACTCCCGGCGCCAGGGCGATCAGTATCAAAAAGACAGATGTCGCCAGCACCATGAGATAGCCATGTCCGTGGAAAAAGGTAAGCCGCCTGGCGCCGATGTTGGCCGCCTGCTCGACGGTATAGATGGGATACCCGTCCTGCATGATCGATTCCGGACGGGCCTGAATCTCCTCAATCTGCCACTGCCTGATATCTGAAGCATAGTGGCCGAGAAACGCACCCAGGCTTTCAAAAAAGAAAAACCCCAGGGCGATGAAAGCCACACCCGTGATCAGAGGCAGTTGAACGCTACTCTCTTTGGGTATCTGAAGCATAAATTGTTCTACCCGGATAAAGAAAATATGATTACATGAAATGTTTCGCGATAACCGGTGAGCTTGGTTGGACGTAAAATGCACATGGTTGACATAATCAGGCGAAAACGGGACGGCCATGAGCTCTCCGCGGATGAGATCGCATATCTTGTGAATGGATATTTGAACGGGGAAGTTCCTGAGTATCAGGTAACCGCCTGGCTGATGGCCGTGTTTTTTAAGGGGATGTCTTTCGAAGAGGTACTGGCGCTGACCGACGCCCTGGTAGATTCAGGGGAGCGCATGGACCTTTCCGAACTGGAGACGCCGGCAGTGGACAAGCACAGCACCGGGGGAGTGGGCGATACGGTGACGCTTGTTCTGGGGCCGGTGGTGGCGGCCTGCGGGGTCGCCTTCGCCAAGCTATCCGGCCGCGGGCTGGGTCATACCGGCGGCACGGTGGACAAGCTTGAATCTATTCCAGGTTTCCGGACCGGGCTGACGCACCAGGAGTTCGTCAGCCAGATACGGAAGACAGGCATATGCGTAGCGGGACAGGGCGCCATGGCGCCGGCTGACGACGGGCTCTACGCCCTCCGGGACGTGACCGCCACCGTCGAGTCGGATCCCCTGGTGGCTGCCAGCATCATGAGCAAGAAGATTGCCGGCGGAGCCGGCGCTGTCGTCATTGACCTGAAAGTGGGACGTGGCGCCCTTTTCGGCAACCGGGAGCAGGCCGTTCCGGCAGCCCGCCTGATGGAGAGCATCGGCCGGGCCCGCGGAGTCAGGGTCGAGTGTGTCATGACATCCATGGACCAGCCTCTTGGCAATGCGGCCGGCAACGCCCTGGAGGTCCTGGAGGCGGTAAAGACGCTTAAAGGACAGGGGTCTGCGGACCTGGCCGAGGTGGTCATTGCCCTGGCGGCGCGGCTGCTTACCATCTCGGGAGAAGAGTGGGAGGGACCAGCCGCGGCTGCGGAGGCCCGGCGTGTCCTGGAAGACGGAACAGCGCTGGCGAAGTTCAGCCAGTGGATATCGTCCCAGGGTGGAGACATCAGCTTCATCGACGACCCCGGCAGTCTGGAGCTGGCCCCGGTGACAGCGCATGTAAAGTCGGAATCTTCCGGATATGTCCAGTCTGTGGATGCGCTGGCGGCAGGACGGGCTGTCCAGCTTCTGGGGGCCGGCCGCCTGCGGCGCGATGAAAGCGTTGATCATGGCGTAGGCGGCGTATTTCGTGCCCGGACAGGAGACGGCGTCTCCGCCGGCCATGTCCTGGCCACGATCTACGCACGCGACCGCGCAGCCGCCGGGGAAGCGGTCAGGCGAATCACGGCGGCATATGTTGTGGGCGCCGAACCCGTTACCGTTAAGCCGCTGTTTATTGCCTGAGCCGCGCCGTGTCCCGGGGTAGCCGCCCCATGCCGTCATGTGTTAGCTTTAAACAGTTTCTGAAAATCATATCTCCCGGAGGCTCAAATAAGCGCCAGGCTGGTAACCATACCTGTAGGCCCTTTGCAGGCTAATTGTCACTTTGTATACGATCCGGGCCCAGGCTCGGGCATCATCATCGACCCCGGGGGCGATCACGAGCAGATCCTGGAGGTGGTAAAAACCTCAGGCGCCGAACTGGCAGGAATATTGCTCACCCACGGCCATGCCGATCATCTGGGAGGAGCCGCTGAAGTGGCGCGGGCAACCGGCGCGGCTATCTATGGCACCTCCGAAGCCCGGGAAACGCTTGCCGATCCGCAAAGGCACGTCCTTTTCCCCGGGATGCCCGGCTTCGAGCCGGCCGCGATGGATCACGTCATCCATGGGGATGAGGATCTTAATATCGGCGCCATGTCAGTAACGGCCGTCACCACTCCGGGCCACACTCCCGGGTCGGTCACCTTCTACGTCATGGGCAGTCTTTTTTGTGGAGACCTGCTATTCCGGGGTTCCATCGGCCGCACAGATCTCCCCGGCGGCTCTTTGGAGGAGCTTGAGGCTTCCGTGCGCAAGCTCATCGAGGCGTATCCTCCGGATACGGCCGTTTATCCCGGGCACGGCAGCTCCACCACTCTCGGGCGGGAACGGGAGACAAACCCGTTCCTCACCGGCCTGGCTTGATGCAGGGACCGAAGGGAACATATGACGTGCTGCCGGACGCGCAGCCCCTGAGGCGGAGGATCATCACCGCGGCAGAGCAGCTTTTTGAAACGGCGGGTTATGGCCGCATCAACACACCGGCTTTTGAGGATACCGACCTTTTTGTGCGGGGCGTGGGAACGTCATCCGACATTGTTCGCAAAGAGATGTACACCTTTGAGGACAAGGGCGGCCGCAGCCTCACTCTCAAGCCTGAGGGTACGGCGCCGGTAGTGCGCTCCTACGTGCAGCACGGGATGCACAGGCTTCCCCAGCCGGTAAAGTTGTGGTACTACGAGAGGATGTACAGGTTCGAGCGTCCCCAGGCCGGCCGGTACCGTGAACATTACCAGCTCGGTTGTGAGGCGATCGGCTCGACGGAGCCCGCCCTGGACGCGGAGCTGATCGTGATGCTGTCTCGTCTGTACCAGTCCCTGGGCGTGCCGGAAGTAAAGCTCAGGCTCAGCAGCATGGGCGATGACACATGCCGCCCGGCATATATCGAAAAACTTTCGAACTATCTGATGAGCATCTCGGAAGGGCTCTGCCGTGAATGCCGGGAGCGGGCCCGCCTCAATCCCCTGCGGGTCTTCGACTGCAAGGATGAACAGTGTCTGGCCCTGCTCAGGTCCGCGCCTCAACTGGTTGACAACCTCTGCGATGCCTGTCAGCAACATTTCCAGAATGTCAGGAGCCTTCTGGACGCCCTCGGGATCGTCTACCGCGTCGATGGAACCCTGGTGCGCGGTTTTGATTATTACACCCGCACCACGTTCGAGTATGAATGCGCCCGTCTGGGAGCCCAGAAGGGCATAGGCGGCGGCGGCCGCTATGACAACCTGGTCGCCGAGATGGGTGGAAGGCCGGCCCCGGCGGCCGGGTTCGGCACCGGCATGGAAAGGATCGTGCTGGCTCTGCAATCGGAAGGCGCCCGGCCCGAACCGACGGGGGTCGAAGTGTATTTCATGATACTGGACGAACGGGCTCGTTCGGCGGGAATGGCGGCGCTCGATCAGGTCAGGGGACTGGGGATAGCAGCCGACATCGAGTACGCCGGGCGCAAGGCCACGGGCCAGATGAAGCAGGCGGCGCGGCTGGGAGCCCGGTACGCCGTAATCCTGGGGGAAGAGGAGCTTTCGGCAGGGGTCGCCACTGTCAGGGACATGCATACCCGCGGGCAGGAGCAGGTGGACCTGGACGCCGTGGTGGAATTCCTGGCGGGTAAGCTGAGAGAATAGGCTTCGGGTTTCCGTTTCCGGTTGAGCATGTGGTCACGGAGCGGGAAGATACCAAAAATGCAATAACATGCGATCCCGAGAAGCCGCGAGGGATGTGCTTTTTAATCGAGGACAGCCAGAAGGAACAGCGTATGCGGACTCATTATTGCGGCAAGCTCAAAAAGGAAGACACGGGTGCGCGGGTTACTCTCTGCGGTTGGGTGCACCGGCGCCGTGACCACGGCGGGCTTGTATTCATCGACTTGCGCGACATCTCCGGACTGGTGCAGATCGTGTTCGATCCTGAGCACTCCGGCGAGGTTCACTCCGTTGGCCACTCCCTGAGACCCGAGGATGTGGTGAGAATAGAGGGTTCCGTGGCAGCCCGTCCTGCCGAGACCGTCAACCCTGACCTGGTCACGGGAGAGATCGAGGTCAATGTGACTGATGTGGAGATTCTCAATCACTCCGAGACACCTCCTTTCAGCGTGGAAGAGCGGACAGACGTGGACGAGAACCTGCGTCTCAAATACCGTTATATCGACCTGAGGCGCGAGCAGATGCGGGAAAATATCTTGCTCAGGCATCGCGTGGCCTCATCGATGCGCCGCTTCCTTGACAGACATGGCTTCACCGAGGTGGAAACCCCTGTGCTCACCAAGAGCACCCCGGAAGGGGCTCGCGATTTCCTGGTGCCCTGCCGCCTGCAGCCGGAGAAGTTCTATGCCCTGCCCCAGTCTCCGCAGCTTTTCAAGCAGCTGCTGATGGTATCGGGCCTGGACCGCTATTATCAGTTCGCCCACGCTTTCCGGGACGAGGATCTGCGCGCCGACCGCCAGCCCGAGCACACCCAGGTGGACCTGGAAATGTCGTTCATGACGGTGCCGGCGATCATTTCGATGGTAGAGGAGATGCTCTTCGCGCTGTTTGGCGAGGTCCTGGACACTCAACTGAATCTTCCCTTCCCGCTGATGACCTATGACGACGCCATGCTCAATTACGGCTCGGACAAACCGGATCTGCGGTTTGGCATGCCTATCGTCGAGGTTTCTGAGATCTTCCAGGGAACCGGATTCGGCGTATTTGCCAGGGCTCTCGAGGGCGGCGGCGTCATCCGGGCCCTGAAGGCCCCGGGCGCCGGCTCCTACACCCGCAGGGAGGTGGACGAGCTCACCGATTTCGCCATAAGTGAAGGCGCCAAGGGGCTGGCCTGGCTGTCAGTGGGAGAGAAGCTGCTGGTTTCATCCCCTGTCGCGAAATTCCTGTCGCCCGGGGAGACCGGTGCCGTTCTCGAGGCCACGGCCGCGCAGGAAGGGGATCTGATATTGTTTGTCGCGGATTCCGATCTGGTCGCGGCGCCGGTGCTGGGCGCGCTCAGGCACCGGCTGGGAAAGGACCTGGGGCTCATCCGCGAAGGATGGAGCTTCCTCTGGGTAACCGATTTTCCCATGTTCAAGCTGGACGAGGATACCGGAGACATCGTGGCCGAGCATCATCCCTTCACGCTGCCCACGGAGTCGACCGTCAAGCATCTCGACAGCGATCCGTTGCTGGTAAGAGGCAGCCTCTACGACCTGGTGCTAAACGGGGTCGAGATAGCCAGCGGGGGACTGCGGATCCACAAACCCGGCCTGCAGCGCAAGATTCTGCGGATTCTGGGCCATGAAGAACACAAGATGGAGGAGGACTTTGGTTTCCTGCTGGAAGCACTCAGATACGGTGCCCCGCCTCACGGCGGTCTCGCCTTTGGCCTCGACCGGCTGGTCATGCTGATGGCCGGACTGGGCACAATCCGGGACGTGATCGCCTTTCCCAAGACCCAAAGCGGCGGCTGCCCGCTGACCGGCGCTCCTGCCCCGGTCGAGCCGGGTCAGCTCAGGGAACTGAGAATCAGACTGAAATAAGGCTGCGGTTAAAAATCTTTTTTTCCGGATGGATGGCCCCGGAGGGTTTTTGAAAAAAAGTTTCCAGGAAACTCAAATAACTGCATAAGCAGGCGGTATAAGGTTTCGTAGTACAGAATACGGTTGCAATCCGGATAAAGGTTTTTGGGAGATGTTGCCGAAAACAAATAGCAGTGCTACTATATCGGTGAAAGCTCGACTTTGTGCGTGATCTGCGACTTTATTGAGCCAACACATTGTATTCGGGAGCCTGGACTTTCCCAACTGTCCAAGGGTAGCTGGGAAGCGGGCACCCACCTGCTGGAGCAGGTTCAATAAACAGACAGACACGGCAGGGTGGGGCTTTCTTTGACGGAGAATGGGAAGATGAGAACATTCATTAAGCTGACCGCCGCAACGCTCGCTATGATGCTGGTGGTTTTTTTATTTGCGGGATGCGGTGAAGAGGAAGCGGCGGAGGTCGGGACAGGCACTGTTCCCAGTCGCACGAGGATGCCGGCCGGGGAAGTCGGCCAGGTAGAGGAGCTTATCGGCAAGAAGGTTACTCCTACGGAACAGACACCGGCCGATATCAGGCAGTCACTGGAATCAAACCGTCCGGTGGTGATTCTTTTTTACATGGCGTCTCCCTACGCGGACACCCAGGTTCGCTCATATTTCGGGTCAGTGGAGAACAGGTACGACGGGCAGGTTGATTTTTATACCTTCCTTGCCGCCGATACGCAGAGTTACGGTGATCTGGCCGACCTGCTCTCAGTGAATGCAACCCCCACGGTTGTTTGCATCAACAGCGATGGGCAGGTGGTGCGCGCCTGGACAGGTTATGTTGATGAAAACTCCATAGAACAGGGTGTTGTCGAGGCGACCGCCTGATCCGCCTCGTATGCGATTCTGGTAACCCGCCGCATTCCCGCTTCTTTCGCTCCAAGCGATGAAATAAAGCATTCCGGGTACTGAGTGACATGGGCCCGGGAGCAGTTTTTATGGACCCTTTTCTGGAACATCTCAACAATCCGCGTAATGCTGAAGAACTCTCCGGCGCTCATGCCACCGGGGAGGCCGGCTCGATGGACTGCGGCGCCTTAATCAGGCTCTTTGTCCGCTTCGATGAGGAAAGAATCGGCAAAGCGCGGTTTCAGGCGGCCGGTTCAGGGGCTGCCGTCGCAACCGGCAGTTATCTTTCCAGCATGATAGAGGGCCTCAGTTGGCGGGAGGCCGCGGCGGTAGCGCCGTCCCGGGTAGAGGCCGGACTTGCGTCAACTACGCTGCCGGACGTTCGGGACAAGCTTTCCACAGCTGCCGGAATCGCCATCGAAGCGTTGCATGCCGCCCTTGAAGATGCCCTCCGGAACGGCAACTTCCCTCATGCCGGCCAAAAAGATGAAGACTCGGTGCTGGTGGCCATGAGCGGCGGTGTGGACAGCTCGGTAGCCTGTCTGCTCGAGCACCGGTCCGGCCGGCGGGTGATCGGCGTGACCATGCGCTTGTGGAGCGATCCCGCCTGCGCAGCGCCGGACTCGGCGGGTTGCTGCTCCCCCCAGGCGATACGGGATGCCCGCGCTGTCTGCCACTCTCAAGGCCTGCCGCATCTCACCATCGACCTGCGGGAAGAATTCGAGAATGTAGTGGTCGATGACTTTGTCAGGGAATACCAGGCCGGGCGCACTCCAAATCCATGCACCCGCTGCAACGGCAGCTTCCGGTTCCCTGAGCTGGCTCGTCTGGCTGAAATCCTGGGCGCAAGCCGGGTGGCAACCGGACATTATGCGAGGCTGGCAAGGCGCGGCAGCACGCCTTTGCTGCTTAGAGGCGTGGATTCCGCGAAGGACCAGTCTTACGTGCTCTGGGATATAGAGCAGCGGCTGCTTAAGAACCTGGAGTTTCCCCTCGGGGGCATGACCAAGCAGGAAACGCGGCGCCTGGCCCGCGAGGCGTCCCTGCCTACCCAAGCCCGGGAAGAGAGCCAGGAGGTCTGTTTCATCCCCGATAATGATCACCGCCGCTTCCTGGGCGACCGGGTCGGTGGGCTTCCGGGAGAGGGGGACATAGTGGACGAAGCCGGAAACCGCCTGGGAGTCCACAGCGGCTTCATCGGCTATACAATCGGCCAGCGGCGGGGACTGGGCATCAGCGCACCCGAACCTCTGTACGTGCTGGATATCGACCCGGAAAGCAATACTGTGATCGCCGGCGGCCGCGACCGGCTGGCGGTGAGCATGATCGAGATCGACGAGGTCAACTTTTTTTCTTCCCTGGATGAGGCAGAAAGTTATTCCGTGCAGCTGCGCTACAACTCTGTTCCCGTGAAAGGGCAGGTTTCACCAGCTGCCGAGGGCAGATTGAGGCTGATTCTCAGCGAAGCGGTCTACGGCGTCGCTCCCGGTCAGTCGGCGGTGATTTATGCCGGCGACACCGTGGCGGCCGGAGGCGTCATCCGCGTCTCCGAAAAATGACCCGTTCCCGGGTCAGGGGACGGGATGTGTGGTCATGGCGTCCGCAAAAGCGTCAAGCCATTTTTAAGCGCTTCCGCGGCCTCCGGAACACCCGGACGGGCTGCCGCGCCCTGCTTCTTCGGCTAATCCTCGGCCGCCTGCCGGAGTGGGAAAAAAATCCAGCTTATCAGGGTATGGCGCCCCGGGAAAAAAGAGAATTCCCCGATTACGAAAATGCCGTAAATTACGATAGATTATAGACCCGGTTCGTAAAGCGGACCGGTTTTGAAATTTGCCGTCTGCCTGACATGGCGGATCGCTTGCCGATTGAAAGGGCGGCCATCAGGACGAGAGCAGGTCACGGAACGGGGCTTCCAACTGTGATAAGATTCAACCGGATCGTCACGACACGGGAGGAAAACCCTCATGGACTGGACAGATGTTCTTAAAGCATCCCTGAGTTTTTTTCTGGTGGTAACGGCGCTGGGCCTGGCATATGTGTTATTTAGAATGGGCGGCACTTTTTCCCGGCTGAACATTTTTTTGAAGCGGCTGGATGAAGAGGTTATACCTTTGCTGGCCAAGCTTCAGGTGACAATGGAAGAGATCAACAGCCAGTTAGGGAAGGTCGACGAGATGATGGGAACTCTCGTTGGGGTTACCGACAGGGTTGATGCCACCACCAGGGCTCTGCAGTCCGCGGTGGTCTCACCCGTAAAAAAAGCGGCTGGGCTGTCGGCCGGAGTATCGGAGGCGATCTCCTCTCTCATTGGCCAGCACAAGGGGAGGGGACAGGCATGAGGCTGATACCCGCGCTGGGGTTGGCAGCCGGCGTCGCCGGCGGCGCCCTGATTTATTATGCCAAGCGGCGCGCGGAAAAGACGGGAAGGGATATGGGCGCCGTCATCGCGAATCTGCCCCAGGAGCTGAAAGAAACCAGGAGTGAAGTCGAGCAGCAGGTAAGAAAGGCAACGGAAATCGGAAGGCAGGCTGCGGCTGAAAAGGTGGCAGAAATCGATCGGCAGCTGCGGGCCGAGGATGACGAGGACCGGGCTTCTGCAGCGCCTTTCCGGGATTTCACGGCGTGAAACGGCCAGGCTCGGCTCAGAACTGGAAAAACAGAAGCAGGGCATTGGTCACTAACTGTGACCAGAGAGTATCTCGAGAGCTGTCTGACGGGAAGTTTAACTTGGCGCGTAGCGGGTAGGTCAAAATTTCACCACCTGAATGTCAGGGTGGCTGTGGACGTATAAACCGTCAAGGTAGAGCAGACCCTTTAGTGCTGAGCCAAGGGGGACAGCCATGAATATGATCTGCCTGGGAGACCAGCCATCAGTTACGCCGCAATCGCAGAAGAATGAAAAAGATTTGTTGCATGCCTACTGTGAGCACGGCAGCACGAAGGCCAGGGACGAGCTGATCACCCGCTATCTTCCCCTTGTTTACGGCGTCTCCCGCCGTTACAGTCAGAGAGGGGAGCAGCTGGAAGACCTGGTACAGGTGGGTTGCATCGGACTGATCAAGGCCATCGACCGGTTTGATCTTTCCCGGGGAGTGGCCCTTTCAACTTACGCCACACCTAATATCATCGGTGAAATCAAACGATACTTCCGTGACAAGGGTTGGGCTGTCAAGGTTCCCCGAGGTCTTTTGGAGCTGAACATGAGGCTGGAACAGGTCTCCGGTTCCCTGGCCGGAAGCGTCCACCGTTCTCCAAGCATCGAAGAGCTGGCTGACGCGGTTGACGCCACGCCGGAAGAGGTTATGGAGGCGATCGAGGCCGGCCGCTCCCGTAATTCCCTGTCCCTGGACCATTCTCTCTCCAGGGGCGACGATGACGATGACAGGCTGCCACTGGACACGATCGGCAACTTTGAGGATGGCTTTGAAACCGCTGAGCACCGCCTGATTCTGGAGCCTGGCTTTGCCCGCCTTAGCAATCGGGAGCGGACGATTTTACATCAGCGGTTCTTCGAGGGCTTGACTCAGTCACAGATAGCGGCGAACATAGGCGTATCACAGATGCATGTATCCCGCCTGATTCGCCGGGCGCTCGCCAAAGTGAGAACCGAGATCGAGTCGCGGGAGAGAAAGGAGCGTAAAACCGCCTAGTTGAAGAGCCAAGAGATCCGCACCGCCTTCCGTGACTTTTTTATCCAGAATGGACATGAAAGCCGGCCCAGTTCGTCACTGGTACCGTCAAAAGACCCCACAGTGCTGCTTACCACTGCGGGCATGCAGCAGTTCAAGCCTTTTTTCCTGGGGATACAGCCTCCCCCGCATCCTCGGCTGACCACCTGCCAGAAATGTTTCCGCACCACCGATATAGACAGGGTGGGTAAAACAGCCAGGCACCTCACGTTCTTCGAGATGCTGGGGAACTTTTCGTTCGGGGACTATTTCAAAAAAGGCGCGATCGATCTGGCGTGGCGTTTTTCCACCCAGGTGCTGGAGCTGGATACGGACAGGCTCTGGGTCAGCATCTTCGAAGGAGACGACCAGGTGCCGGCTGATGACGAAGCCCGGCAGGCATGGCTGGCCGCCGAAGGCCTCAGAGAGGATCGGATCGTCACGCTGCCTGCCGGAGATAATTTCTGGTCCGCAGGACCCACCGGCCCCTGCGGGCCCAGCACCGAGCTTTATTTCGACGTCGGGGAGGAAGCCGGTTGCGGTGGCGCCGAATGCCGCCCTGGCTGCGATTGCGACCGCTTTGTTGAGTTCTGGAACCTGGTTTTCATGCAGTTTGACCGTGACGAAGCAGGCAACCTGGCGCCGCTTCCCCAGCAGAACGTGGACACAGGCATGGGGCTTGAGCGGATCGCCGCTGTCATGCAGGGCAAGCTGAGCGTTTTCGACGCCGATCTTTTCGCTCCGCTCATAGACTTCATCTGCGAAACTGCCCGCGTCTCTCTTGGCAAGGACAAAAAAAGCGACCGGGCCATCCGGGTGCTGGCGGATCATAGCCGCGCCATCGCCTTCCTGATCGCCGACGGCGTTTTCGCCGGCAACGAGGGCCGGGGCTATGTGCTCAGGCGCGTCATGCGCCGGGCCATCCAGTCGGCCTCGGTGCTCGAGGTTGCGCCGCCGTTCCTTGACGGCCTGTGCCGCCGGGTGATCGACACCATGGGCGATGTTTATCCTGAGCTTAAATCCCAGCAGAATCTAATCGAGGAGATGGCCAGGGAGGAGGAGCGGCGCTTTGGCCTGACACTGGAACAGGGGAACGCAATTCTCATGCAGGCCATAGAGTCCACCAGGAGCGGCGGAGGCCATACCGTGGAAGGCGAAGTAGCCTTCCGGCTGCATGATACCTATGGATTCCCGTTCGACCTCACCCGCGAGATCATCCGGGACGAGGGGCTGGAGGTTGACGAGGAAGAGTTCGACCGGCTCATGGAGGACCAACGCGCCCGGGCCCGGGCTTCGGCGAAAACAGCGGATGACAAAGAGCGCCAGGCCCTGGCGGAACTGGGGCGGGTGGCCAAGGTCAAGACCGAGTTCGTGGGCTATCACAAGAACGAGCTTCATACTTCCATCGGGGACCTGAGAGAGGTAGGAGACGACAGGCTGGTGCTCAAGCTGCGCGAGTCTCCTTTTTATGCCGAATCCGGCGGCCAGATATCGGACACGGGCTGGATCCACACCGAGGACGGCAAGGCAAACGTTGTGGAGGTGTATTCCCTTGATGGCGACCAGGTGATCCTGGCCGAGGTCGAAGAAGGCAGGCTGGAGGCCGGGGCGCGGGCCAAGGCCATGATCAACCGGGTCAGGCGCCACGCCATTGCCTGCAACCACACCGCCACCCACCTGCTGCACCACGCCCTCAGGAGCTTGCTGGGCGAGCAGGTGAGGCAGGCCGGCTCTGCCGTTGGCCACGAGAAGCTCCGCTTCGATTTCTCACACTCCAGGGCGCTGACGCCGGATGAGCTCAGGCAGATCGAGGATAAGGTTAACCGCAAGATCATCGAGAACCACCAGGTAAAGGCTTTCCGGACAACGATGGATTACGCCCGGGATATGGGCGCCATGGCCCTGTTCGATGAGAAATACGGCGAGTATGTACGGGTGATCGAGGTCGGGGATTTCAGCCGGGAGCTCTGCGGCGGCACCCACGTCTCCAGCACCTCGCAGATAGGAGTATTCAAGATCATCTCCGAAGGCAGCGTCGGAGCCAATCTGCGCCGCATCGAGGCCATCACTTCGGAGGCCGCGATCGACCACCTGAGGAGCCGTGACCGGCTGGTGGATGAGTTGGCGGCCGGTCTTAAGACCGATGTGGGCCGCCTCCCCCAGGCTTTGGCCGGGATGGAGGAAGAGCTGAAGCAACTCAGGTCCGCTGCTCTTGAGGCGGGGGCCGGCAGGATAGAGGATCTAAGCCGGGAAATGGCCGGCCAGGCCGAGGAGCAGAACGGCATCAGGGTCCTGGTGGCCAAGGCCGGCGTAGACAGCGGGCAGCTCATGGAGCTGGCCGACCGGCTCGCCGAAGAGCTCCAGCCAGCCGCGGTGGTGCTGGCTTCGGTCGCCGGCGGCAAGGTGGCCCTGGTGGCCAAGTTTTCCGACCAGGCTGTTGAGAAGGGAGCCCGGGCTGGCGATCTGATAAAGGAGATCGCTCCCGTGGTCGGCGGCAAGGGGGGTGGCCGCCCTAACCTGGCCCGGGGCGGCGGCGCCAACCCGGACGGCACCGGCGATGCGCTTGCGAAAGCCCGGCAGTGGCTGAAAGAGCGTCTGTCCTGAACAGGCCATCAGGAGCGCGAATCATATGTCGTCCCGCAGAAGTAGCATGAAAAAACACGCCCGCGTGCTGGCCATCGACTATGGACGGGCCCGCACCGGCGCGGCTGTGGGCGATCCCACCGGCACCATTGTCAGGCCGCTGGAGGAAATCGACGAAGCCCGTACGCCGGAAGGCCTTAAAAAGATCGCGGCCATGGCAATCCGGGAGGAAGCCGGGCTGGTGGTGGTGGGCATGCCTGTTTCTCTTAATGGAACCAGGGGAGATCAGGCCCAAGAGACTGATGAGTTTATCCGCGAGCTTTCGGCGGCGCTGCCGGTGCCCGTGATCGCCTTTGACGAACGATTCACCAGCAAGATTGCCCGGGCCAGGGGGCGGACATCCGGCGCTTCGCCGCATAGCATCGCCGCCTGCGTGCTGCTCGAAGATTTCCTGGGCTCCGAAGAATACCGCAGTCGTGGTTTGGATAGATGAGCGGCGGATTACGGGATAGCGCCGGTTCCGGGCGGCGGCGTCGTGGCTCAGGGCGGCCGGCGCGTCACAAGCGGCCGGGCCAGCCCCGCGAAAGCTGGCCCGCGGGTCCGCTTTCGCGGGAAGATAGCCTGTTTGTTGAGGAGGAACAGAGCCCTTCCGACCCCCGCACGGGCCGCCATTCGCCGCCGCGAAGCTATTATCCGCGCCGCCGGCGCCGCTCGGCCCGGCCCATCCTGGTTATCATCCTGCTGGCGGCGTTTACTGCTGTCATCGTCCTGGCGGCCAACGGACGCGAAGATTCTCGTGAAGGAGAAGCAACCATTCGCATCGAGCCAGGAGCAGCCACCGCCGAGATCGCGCGTCTTTTAAAGGATGCGGATGTGATCAGCAGCGAGAAAAAATTTATGAAGGAAGCTGAGGCAGCAGGCGTGGCCGGTCAGCTCAAGCCTGGGACATACCGCTTCCAGCGCGGCGAGCCCATCGAGGACATCCTGATGAGGCTGGCGGCGGGGCTGCAGACGCCTGAGGGCGTAATGACAATACCCGAGGGATATTCTCTGGATGAAATCGCAGCTGAGCTGGCTGCCAAAACCGGGATAACGGAGGACGAATACCGCCGGGCCGCGGTTCCGGCAGGCCGGGCGCTGCCATTTGCCCCTCCACCGGGAGTCACCACTCTGGAAGGATACATCTTTCCCAGCACTTACGACCTGGAGCCGGAGGTCACCGCTGACGCGATGGTGGACCGGCAGCTGGAAACCTTCAGGGAGCGGACTGCCGGCCTGCCCTGGGAGAAAGCGGAAAGCCTGGGCATGACCCGGTACGAAATCCTGACCGTAGCCTCAATGGTGGAGCGGGAAACCCGAGTGCCTGAAGAGCGCTCCCTTGTGGCCGCCGTCATCTATAACCGCCTGGCTCGAGGCATGCGGCTGGATATAGACGCCACCGTGCAGTATGCCCTGGGCCACTGGAAGGAAGAGCTCACCTGGGATGACCTCATGACCGATTCGCAATATAACACACGCCTTTATCCCGGCCTCCCTCCGGGTCCGATCTGCAGTCCCGGCGCCGCGTCTATCCAGGCAGCCCTGGAGCCGGCGGAGGTGGATTACCTTTTCTATGTGGCCATCGGCGACGAGGAGGGGCGTCACTTCTTCACATCCTCCTATGAGGAGTTCCTCGCGGCGGCGGAAGGAACTTATTGATCGCGGTGGCTTTTCAACCTGCGGGAGTTACAATTCCACCCTGAGCCGCACGCCCAGATGGTATTCACATATCTCTCTCACGGCTCTGCGGATCTGGCGCCTCTGAACTTCCCCGATTTTTAAGTCAGGCACCGCCGACAGCGGCCTCTCCAGCAGCAATATCATCGCCTCGAGCGATCCGGGGTCGATCCGGAAGCCATCCTGAAGGCACCCCGGGCAAAGCGCTCCTCCCGCCCGGGCCGAAAAGCTGGTCAGATCGGCTTTCGCGCCGCACATGGCGCAGCTGAGCAGATGGGGAAGAAATCCAGCCAGCAGTAATATCTTCAGCTGGGCGCCGAGCGCCAGGGAGGCCGCGTGGCTCCGGAGCCTGTCCGGCGCGGCTGCTTCATGGGGGGCGTTTGAAGAAGGCGCGCTCTCACCTTTCGAGCCGGCGCCTAAAGAAGTCAGGCGGCCTGACCCCGCATCCAGGCAAATCCTGTCCATCTCGTTTAAAAAACTGAGCATCAGGTTATAGGTCCTCGGCTTGCGATGATGCTCAGGCGTTGTCCGGGAGATCATCTCTATAACCGAAAGCCCGGGTTTCAGGCAGGCCGGATTGTCCCGGAGAGCGGCATGGGTAGCGATCGTATCAGCGGAAGTCAGCGTATGCAGGTTTCTTCCCTCATGGACCTGGACCCGGAGGTGGGTAAAGGGCTCCAGCCTTCCGCCCCAACGCGACTTGACTTTGCGGATGCCTTTGACCACTGTGGGGACCCGGCCGCGAGAGTCGGTGAAGAGGTCGACGATGCGGTCCGCTTCACCCAGTCTGCGCGAACCGAGGACTATAGCTTCGGTGGCGTAGCTTTCGGCCAAAAGATTTCCTTTGAGGAATAGGTGTTATCACGGCCCTCGGATACGGCAAATTACCGGCGGTCCGGAACGGCCCCGGTTAAGGGAATCACGGAATTATACTGCGGCCCCATCTTGTTAATCCATTCTGCATTTTATAGAATTACTCCCCGCGTTGACCGGATTTCCTACCTTTCAACAGATAATTCTATCTCTGCAGGCTTACTGGGCCAGTCAGGGCTGTATAGTCATGCAGCCATACCATACAGAGGTGGGAGCCGGCACTTTTAATCCCGCCACCTTCCTGCGCTGCCTGGATGAAGAGCCCTGGCATGCCGCCTATGTCGAGCCTTCCATCCGTCCCACCGACGGCCGCTATGGGGATAATCCATACCGACTCGCCCACTATTACCAGTTCCAGGTCATCATCAAGCCGGCGCCTGAAGACATACAGGACATCTACCTAGACTCGTTGAAAGAGCTGGGCGTGGACCTGGCTGCCCACGATGTGCGTTTCGTGGAGGACGACTGGGAGGGTCCCACGCTGGGAGCCTGGGGCCTGGGATGGGAGGTCTGGATCGACGGCATGGAGATCACCCAGTTTACCTATTTTCAGCAGGTGGGCGGCCTCGACCTGCACCCGGTGCCGGTTGAGATCACCTATGGCCTGGAGCGCATCGCCATGTACCTGCAAAAAAAGAACAGCGTCTATGATCTGGTGTGGTCCGATGGCGTAACTTACGGAGATGTCTACCGCCAGAGCGAAGCCCAGTTCTCCAAATACAACTTCGAAACTGCCGATACCGGTCTGCTCTTTTCCCATTTCGCCGATTTTGAGCAGGAATGCGAGAGCTGCCTGGCTAACGATCTGCCGCTGCCTGCCTATGATTATGTGCTGAAATGCTCTCATGCGTTCAACCTGTTGGATTCCCGCGGAGTCATCAGTGTCACGGACCGCACCGGTTATATAGCCAGGGTACGGAACCTGGCCCGTCGCTGCGCCGAGATGCACATGGCGCGGCACAGCGAGGGCGAGAGAAAATGACCGCTGAGGCACGCGATTTTCTTTTTGAGGTCGGCACCGAGGAGCTGCCCGCAGCAGCAGCCCGGGCTGCTGCCGAACAAGCGGGCACATTGACGCGGGAGGCACTGGCCCGGCATCAGATCGATGTCGGGCCGGATAATGTCTCTTGCTGGGTAACGCCCCGGCGTATCGCGGTCCTGGTTCGGCAGATGCCGTCCAAGCAGCAGCCCCGGGAAGTAGCCGAGCGCGGCCCTGTGGCGGTCAAGGCCTTCGACGCGGAGGGGCGTCCCACCAAAGCGGCGGAGGGCTTCGCCCGCGCCAAGGGAGTGGCCTCCGGAGACCTGGTAGTCCGGGAGCAAGGCGGCCAGCAGTTCGTTTTTGCAGTCCACCGGCAGGAAGGGCTGGCGGTCCCGGAAGTGATTCCGGTCGTATGCCGTGAGATCCTTTCGGCCATCGCGTTTCCGAAGACCATGCGCTGGAACGGCGGAGGCCTGCGCTTCTCCCGCCCGGTGCGATGGCTGGTGGCGAAGTATGGAGGAGACACCATTGTATTCGAGGCCGCGGGCATAACCAGCACGAGCGCCAGCCGCGGCCACCGGTTCCTGGGCAGGGCGCGCGTCGAGATCGCCAGAGCGGAAGATTACAGGAATGCGATGGCCGAAAACAAGGTCATCGTCGATCAGGAAGAGCGTCGCGAGGCCATATTGGCCGGCCTGGCCACCGAGGCCGGGAAAATGGGCGGCCGTTTCATCGACCCCGCGGATCGATTGGAAGAGGTCATTTACCTGGTCGAGAATCCCAGTGTGCACGCTGGTTCGTTTGGGGAGGATCACCTGCGCCTGCCGGACCGGATCCTGGTGACGGCGATGCAGTCCCACCAGCGGTATTTTCCCCTGGTCAACGAGGATGGCGGTTCGCTAATGGCCGGTTTTCTCTACGTCATGAACGGCGACCCCATAGCCGCGCCGGATATCACCGAGGGAAACGAGAGGGTGCTGGAGGGCCGCATCGGGGACGCCGAGTTCTCTTTCGACCAGGACCTGAAAACCGGGATCGAGGCGATGGCGGCCCGGCTTGAAAACGTCGTTTTTCACCGTCTGCTGGGATCTTTGGCTGACAAGACCTCCCGCCTGGAATCGCTGGTCGAGGTCTTTGGCGGCCTGCTGGCGCTATGCGGCCCCGAACAGGATACGGCGATGGCGGCCGCCCGGCTGGCAAAGGCCGACCAGGTGAGCAATATGGTGCAGGAATTCCCGGACCTGGAGGGTTACATGGGATCCGTTTACGCGGGGCTGGAGGGATATTCCGCAGGCATCTGCACCGCCATAGAGGAGCATTACCTGCCAACTTCAGCCGGGGGTGAGCTCCCGGGCACCGTGGCCGGGGCGGTTCTGGCCGTCGCCGACAAGATAGACAACATCATGGGAGCGTTCGCCGTTGATGAGATGCCCACCGGTTCACGGGACCCTTACGGCCTGAGGCGGGCTGCTCTCGGCCTGGCTGAGATCTCCAGCCGTTACGGTTTCGACTTCGATCTGACTGAATTGCTGCTGGCGGCTCACATGCAATATATAGGCCAGAAAGCCGATGTAAAGAGGGAGCCGGGAGTGGTGGACTCGGCTTTCGAGTTCGTAAACGACCGGATCCAGCACCGGCTTGTGGAAGGCGGAATGCCTGTCGAAATCGTCGAGGCTGCCCGCCGGGCCGGCCTGAAGAGCACGGCCAGGCTTGTCGATCTGGCTGAGGCCCTCGATGAGTTCCGCCATCAGCGGGAGTTTGAGGACCTGCATACCTCATATTTCCGCTCAAGCAAGATAGCGGCCAAGGCGGGGGAGGCATTTGCCGGGGCGGAGATTGACACGGGCCTCTTCGAGCACGATGCCGAGCGCGAACTCATGCGCGTTCTGGACGATCTGGAGCCCCGGATCACAGAGCTGGCCGCGCGCCGTGACTACCGGAGAGCGCTTGAGCTGGCATCAGGCATCAGGTCACAGGTGGACCGCTTCTTCGACGACGTGCTGGTCATGGCTGAAGACGAAGCTGTCCGAACCAACCGCCTGGCGCTGGTGTCCCGCGTGGCCGGCATACTGCTCCGGCTTGGAGATCCCATACTGGTGGCCGCTGCTCCGGAGTAGCCTAAAAACCCTTCGTAAGATAGAATTGTGCACCCGCTGACGGAAGCCTGCCGGTGTAGTTCCGGTTTCGGGCCGAAACGGATAGTGCATAGTATAAATGCGGACTGAGCGGTAAAAACTCATGAAACCGGGGTCTTGCGCATGAGGCTGGAAGAATCTTTCTTTAGTCTTGGGAGGATTGATGAGCAAGAAATATGTTTACGATTTTTCTGAAGGCTCACGGGAAATGAAGGATCTGCTGGGCGGCAAGGGAGCCAATCTGGCCGAGATGACAAATCTGGGCATTCCGGTTCCCGACGGATTCACAATCACCACGGAAGCCTGCATTGAATACGGACAGCTCGGCAACAGATTTCCAGAGGGCCTCAAGGAGGAAGTTGACGGGTATCTCGCGGGGCTGGAGGGAAAGACGGGGAAAAAACTGGGCGACCCGGAGAATCCCCTTCTGGTGAGCGTCCGCTCCGGCGCCAAGTTCTCCATGCCTGGGATGATGGACACGGTCCTAAATCTGGGGCTCAATGATGATTCAGTCAAGGGGCTGGCCAAAAAGACCGGCGATGAGCGTTTCGCCTACGATGCTTACCGCCGGTTCATCCAGATGTTCGGCAAGGTGGTGATGGAGATTGAGGGTCACCTCTTCGAGGACGTCCTGACCGAGGCCCGGGAAAAAGCCGGCGTCAACTTCGACAGCGAACTGACTCCGGAGCAACTGAAAGCAGTGGAGGAGAAGTTCAAGTCGATCCTGGAGAAGGAAACAGGCCGTTCCTTTCCTGCCGATCCCAGGGAGCAGCTGGACCTGGCTATCCAAGCAGTCTTCCGCAGTTGGGGTAACCCTCGCGCCGTAACCTACCGCCGCCACTACAATATTTCTGATGACCTGGGCACGGCCGTAAACGTGCAGCTGATGGTCTTCGGCAATATGGGTGACAATTCCGGAACCGGGGTGGCCTTCACCCGCAATCCTTCAACCGGGGAGAAGGAGATCTTCGGAGACTACCTGACAAACGCCCAGGGGGAGGACGTGGTGGCCGGCATCCGCAAGACCAAGAAGCTGGCCGACATGGAGCAGGAGATGCCGGAAGTGTTCCGGCAGCTAGTGGATACCATGCGCAAGCTGGAGCAGCATTACCGCGAGATGGAGGATATCGAGTTCACCATCGAGAAGGGAAAGTTCTACATGCTGCAGACCAGGGATGGCAAGCGCACGGCCGCGGCAGCGGTGAAGATCGCCAGCGACCTGGTCGAGGAGGGCCTGATCACCAAGGAGGAGGCAGTGGCCAAGGTGGACCCGGGCCAGCTCGACCAGCTTCTGCACCCGATGATCGATCCCGACGCGGAGTTCGAAGTCCTCACCACCGGCTTGAATGCTTCCCCCGGCGCGGCCGTGGGCAAGGTAGTTTTCGATGCCGACACCGCCGAGGAGAAGGGCAAAGCCGGAGAGTCGGTCATCCTGGTGCGTTGGGAGACCAGTCCCGATGACATCCACGGCCTGATCATGGCCCAGGGCGTGCTTACGTCGCATGGCGGCATGACCAGTCACGCGGCCGTGGTCGCCCGCGGCATGGGCAAGCCTGCCGTGTGCGGCGCAGAGCAGATTCATATCGACGACAAGGAGAAACGGTTCAGCGTCAATGGCACCGTTGTAAGGGAAGGGGACATTATCAGCATCGATGGCACCACCGGTAAGGTCATACAGGGAGCAGTCGATCTGGTGCCCCAGCAGATCAACGAGAATTTCCAGGCCATTGTGGCCTGGGCCGATGAGATCCGCAAGCTGAGCGTGCGTACCAATGCCGACACGCCCGAAGACGCCATCAAGGCCCGTGAGTTCGGCGCCCAGGGCATAGGGCTGTGCCGGACCGAACACATGTTCATGCAGGAAGACCGCCTGCCAATCGTCAGGCAGATGATCATGTCCGAGAGCTCCGAAGAGCGCAAATCTTTCCTCGACAAGCTCCTGCCCGTGCAGCAGGCAGATTTCGAGGGCATTTTCGAGGCCATGCACGGCCTGCCGGTCACGATTCGCCTGCTGGACCCGCCTCTGCACGAGTTTCTCCCCGATTATACCGAGGTCATGGTGGACCTCGAGCGGGCCCGGCTGACCGGAGCCCCCGCGGTGGAGATCACCGAAAAGGAGAAACTGGCCGGCCGCGTGCGGGCCCTGAAGGAGATGAATCCGATGCTAGGAACCCGCGGCTGCCGTCTGGGCATCCAGTGGCCGGAGATTTACGAGATGCAGGTGCGGGCAATCATGCGGGCGGCCGTTGAGGTCAGCAAGAAATCCGGAGACGATCCGCAGGTGGAAATCATGATTCCGCTGGTGGGATATGCCGAGGAGCTTCACATGATGCGCGAGCTCGCCGTTAAGACCTGTGATGAGGTGCTGGTGCGTGCGGGCGTCAAGATCGAGTATCTGGTCGGCACCATGATCGAGCTGCCGAGGGCGGCGCTGACCGCGGGCCACATCTCCGATTACGCCGACTTTTTCAGCTTCGGCACCAACGATCTCACCCAAACCACGCTCGGTTTTTCGCGGGACGACGCCGAAGGCAAGTTTCTCACGTTCTATCTGGAAGAGGGGATCGTCAAGTACAATCCATTCGAGACGATCGATATCAACGGCGTGGGCCGCCTGGTGGAGTTGGCCGTAAAAGAAAGCCGCCAGAAGAAACCGGGAATCAAGCTGGGCGTCTGCGGCGAGCACGGCGGCGAGCCGGCCAGCGTCAAGTTCTGCCACCGGGTAGGTCTCGATTACGTCAGCTGCTCACCTTTCCGGGTGCCCCTGGCCAGGCTGGCTGCGGCCCAGGCGGTCCTGGAAGAGAAGAAGATGATGTATACGACGGCGTAACTCAGAGGGCATAGGCTGGCCTTATGCCCCATGCGGTTCTATTATTAAGTCCGTTAAGCTAAACTCACATAACCGTCAAATGTACCGGCCGGACCTGTAACTCCGGCCGTTTCTGTCCGCTGGATAAGTTATAAGCTGGTTAACATGAGCGCCCACCCGACATCCGCGTCCGTCACAGAGGAGTGGGAGGGTAAATACCTTTCCCCTTTCGCGGCCAGGGCTGGAGAGAGCCGGGGCAGAGCGGTGCCGGAAAAACCCTGTTCTCTCAGGACCTGCTTCCAGCGCGACCGCGACCGTATCGTGCACAGCAAGAGCTTCCGGCGCCTGAAGCACAAGACCCAGGTCTTCATCGCCCCTGAAGGCGATCATTACCGTACCCGGCTTACCCACACACTGGAGGTTTCGGGCATCTCCCGCACCGCGGCCCGCGCCCTCAGGCTGAATGAGGACCTGGCCGAAGCCATCAGCCTGGGACACGATCTGGGCCATACGCCATTCGGTCATATCGGCGAAGAGGCCCTTTCCGCGTCGCTTAAGAGCCGCACGGGCCGGGTCTTCGAGCACAATCATCAGAGTCTGCGGGTCGTGCGCCGCTTGGAGCATGCCGGCAGGGGGCTCAATCTGTGCGCTGAGGTGGAGGACGGCATTCTCAGGCATACCGGCCCCGATTTGCCTGAAACCCTGGAGGGCCGCATCGTACGTATTGCTGACCGCATCGCGTATGTAAATCACGACGTCGACGATGCGCTGCGGGCCGGCATCATCAAGGCCGCCGACCTGCCGGCCGGCGCTCGCTTTCTGGGAGATTCCTGCAGCGCTCGCATCGATGGCCTGGTGCATGACCTCGTGGAAAGCAGTTTCGAAAACAATGACATTGTCATGAGCCCGCCCATGAGAGAGGCGATGGACAGCTTGCGGAATTTCCTTTTTGAGAAAGTCTATCTGGGCTCGGTGGCCAGCCGGGAGATGGGGCGTGTGCGCAATGTCATCGAAGGCCTTTTCGAATATTGCAGTGAAAATCCGGAGACGTTGCCGGAATGGTCCCTGACCGGTGGCGACGACCTTCACACCGTCGTGTCCGATTATATCGCCGGCATGACCGACCGCTATGCCATCCGTGTCTTCAAGCGGCTTTTCATTCCCAGCGAGTGGCCGCCCCGGGGTGGGGAGGCGGCGGGCGATGGGCAAGAGAAAGGACAGGGACGTCATTGAAAAACGACCGGTTCGAGGAGCCTTCAAAGCGCTTGTCTGAGGTCAGGGAGAGGTCCGGCTCATGGCGCTCATAACCCAGGCCAGCATCCAGGCGGTGCTCGATGCCTGCGACATGCTGGAAATCGTCGCCCCCTACACAACCCTGAAAAAAAGCGGAACCAGCCATATGGGACGCTGTCCCTTCCATGGCGAGAAGACTCCCTCATTTTCCGTGGATCCCGTTCGCAAGCTTTATTACTGCTTCGGTTGTGGCGAAGGCGGCAACGCGTTTCGCTTCATCCAGGAAAAGGAGGGGCTTCAGTTCGTGGATGCGGTAAGAAGCCTGGCTGATAAATACGGCGTCAGCCTGGATTATGAGAGTAGCAGCCCGGAAGAGGAGAAGCGCCGGGTTGGCAAAGAGAGAATCTATTCGCTGCTGGATCAGGCTGCCGGATATTACTCGCGGGTTCTCCAGGAATCATCTTCGGCCGCGGCGGCCCGCGACTACCTCAGCAGAAGGGGTTTCAAGGAAGAGGTAATAAGCGATTTCAGGCTTGGTTTTTCACCGGAGAAGGGCAAGGCGCTGCTCAAGGCAGCCACCGCCAAGGGTTATGCCATAGAAGAACTGGTCCGGGCCGGCCTTCTGAGTGACCGGCGCGGAGGGGGGAAGATGGATCGCTTCCGGGGACGGTTGATGTTCCCATTTACAGACCATAGGGGCCGGGTGCTGGGCTTTGGCGCCCGCGTTCTCGATGAAAGCAAGCCAAAATACATGAATTCTCCGGAAACAGAGTTATACCACAAGAGCAGGCTGGTTTTCGGCCTGGGCAATGCCAGAAGGGCCATCACCAGGGAGAACAGGGTATTCGTGGTCGAAGGCTATACGGATGTTTTGGCCCTTAATCAGGCCGGCATGCCGGCTGCCGTGGCTTCGATGGGCACGGCTCTTACCGAGCAGCAGATGCGGGAGATATCGAGATTCACCAAGAACGTTTTTTTGGCCTTTGACGCCGATTGGGCCGGCCGGTCGGCTATGCTGCGGGCGCTCGAGCCTGCCAGGAGACTGGGCCTGAACGTCAGGGTCATCGAGATGCCCACGGGAAATGATCCAGCGGATCTGGTCTTTGCAACAGGTGGGCTTGAACAGTTTGGCGAACTTGCCGCCAGCGCGCCAGGATTGTTAAAATACCAAGTTCAAACTGCGCTTTCGCTGTCGGATCTGGATAGCACCGAAGGGAAGGTGCAGGCTTTCAAGAAGCTGGGACCGATACTTTCACAGGCGCCGAATTCGATAGAACGGGATGAGCAGATAAGAATCGTGGCGGGCCGGCTCCGCCTTAGCCCTGAAAATATGGCATACTTAATGCAGTCGGCGCCGTCTACCGAAAATGGTGATGCCGGCGGCAGTACTAAGCGGCGGGTTCTCTCTCAGGGGGAGATAACCGAGAGAAGTTTCCTCAGCCTGTGCCTGGCACGGGAAGAAGAGGCGGGAAGGTACTTGCAGCTCATGACCGAAGCCCACTTTACGACCGATCTCAACCGGTCTGCATTTAACTGGGTCAAGAACAGGCTCGCGAGCGTTAAAGAAACCGGGTCTGTGATCAAAGAAACGGCGCTGCCGGCCGGCGGCGAGCTTAGCGATTTAATCTCCGAACTTTTCATCCGTGCTCAAACCGAGAAATACTCTCCCGCTGCTCTTCCCGAACTTTTCATGAGGCTTTGCGAAAGCGAGATATACCGGCGGATCGAGAAGCTCAAGTCAAGATTGGGAAGCGGGGAAGAGGTGGATCTCAAAGAGCTATACCGGCTGGAAGACCGGCGTCGCGGAATCCTCAGAAAAATTCAATCCGGCACTTTCGAAACTGTATGAGCCAGACTGAGGACACGGGCATCAATCCGCACGACGAGCTTGTCCTGGACGAAGTGCGCGAGCTGGTCATGGAAGGAAAAGAACAAGGATATCTTTCCTCGGACCGGGTTGCGGACGTGCTGCAGGACGTGGATCTGAACACTGATCAGATCGAGAACATCTATGCCATGTTCGTGGACATGGGCATCGAAGTGATGGAAGAGGATAACGAGCTGCTGCTGGAGCCGGGGGTCCAGGATGGCAAGGTCAACGAGGACGAGATACTCAACCGCCTCGACTTGTCAGTCAAAACCCCTACCAGCGATCCGGTGCGCCTTTATCTTAAGGAGATCGGCCGGGTGCCGCTGCTAACCGCTGAAGAGGAGGTGGCCCTGGCCAAGCGCATCGAGCGGCAGGACATGGAGGCCAAACGCCGGCTTATCCAGGCCAATCTGCGGCTGGTGGTGAGCATCGCCAAGCGCTACGTTGGCCGGGGTATGCTGTTCCTCGACCTCATCCAGGAGGGAAACCTGGGGCTCATCAGAGCTGTAGAGAAATTTGATTACCGCAAGGGGTACAAATTCTCCACTTACGCGACATGGTGGATCCGTCAGGCTATCACCCGCGCGATCGCCGATCAGGCGCGGACGATCCGCATCCCGGTTCACATGGTGGAAACCATAAACAAGCTGATCCGGGTGCAGCGCCAGCTGCTGCAGGACAAGGGCCGGGAGCCGACGCCTTTCGAGATCGCGAAGGAAATGGACACAACTCCCGACAAGGTGCGGGAAATCCTCAAGATATCGCAGGAACCCGTGTCCCTGGAAACGCCGATCGGGGAAGAAGAGGACAGCCAGCTGGGCGACTTCATTGAGGACAATGACGCCGTGGCACCTGCCGACGCGGTTTCTGACATCATGCAGAAGGAGGACCTGACCCGGGTTCTGTGCAGCCTGACTCACAGAGAGAGAAAAGTGATAGAGCTGCGGTTCGGACTTAAGGGCGAACATCCCCGCACTCTGGAAGAAGTGGGCCAGAAATTCGGAGTCACCCGCGAGCGCATCCGTCAGATCGAGGCCAAAACACTGGTGAAGCTCAAGAGTTACCGCGAGTCTCAAAAACTGAAGGAATTCCTGGAGTAAAAACACCCTTTCGGCCGGTAAACCGGACGCAAACCTGAAGCCGTAGCAGCAAGCACTTTCTTGAAAACCCCGCCCGCGCCCCTCTATAATGCTCTCAGTCGGGGCCGGATATCCTTTTTCCCACCAGCAAATGCTCCTCGGTAGCTCAATGGTAGAGCAACCGGCTGTTAACCGGTTTGTTGCAGGTTCGAGTCCTGCCCGAGGAGCCAATAACTCCTAGAGTAAGCCGAATGCGTTGGCCTGTCCCCCGCCGCCCGGGCTTCCTCCTTCATCCAGTTCGCCAATGACCGGGAAGTTTCTTAAAAGGTCTTCATCATGGGGCGCTTCAGCCATTTCCTTGCTCAGGTCCATGCCGGCCTCGTGCAGATCCTGATGCAAACCATCCTCCCAGAGATAGCTTTCGGTCAAGTCGTAGACTTTGCCTTTGAAGGCAACATAGATGGTTCCCTGTCTGCCGTTATGCTCCTTGAGCTCTTCAAGGGTAAATTTTTTCATGTGTTCTTCCATTTATTAGGATATTAATAATGCCTGTATTTCAGGGGAATCCCCGATGGTTCACCCCTTGGCCCGCGTCTATACTCGGTACATGAGAAGCGGACTTTTTTGTCCATATTGCGGCAACCGAAAAAACGAAAACGGCCACACTTATAACAAATTTAGCAGCTGTCGTTTCTGTGGATTCAAATCATCTGTGGTGCCCACGCAAAACGGAGAGCTGTTGATTGTTGACCGCCGGATGCCTTTTCTCAAGCGTCGCTGTCAGGAACTTTCAAGCAGCCTTGCGGGGGTTACGGTCATTGTTGACCGGCGGATTGCCCAGGATCCGCTCAAGGGTCATGACCGCCGGCAATCGCCGGATGAGACCAGCCCGCGCTGAGATTTCCGGTACCGGCGTCAATCCATAGCGGCAAGTTTTCCGCCGGACTCGCGCGCGGATCGAAGAGCTTCTGCATTTGTGCTTATTTCTCCCTTCTCGTCGATTCCACGAATCAGGACATAAAGGTCCTCCACCGGCTTCATGCTGATCGCGTCGAAGAAATATTTCATGGTCAGAATCACTCCGTCAAACAGTTTTTTCCCCCTGGTGGCGCCTACCCCGATGAATATCCCGAAACGGGCGGGAGCTCCTTCGGGGCGGGGAAACTCTTCTCCCAGAACGTGCTTGAGAGCCCAGTAGCGCTGACATCTGTCGATAAGGGCCTTGGCCTGCGACGGCAGCCCCATGAAGAAGATAGGAGACGCGAAGATGATCCTGTCGGCCCACTCCAGCGCGTCATAAATCTGACCCATGTCATCGTCAGTAATGCTGCATTCGCCCAGCGCGTAGCAGTCATTGCACTCTGTGCATCCGGATATGCGCAAGCCGGACACATTGATCCTTTTAATCTCAGCGCCGGCTTCTTCGGCTCCGGCAAGCGCGGCGGACAACAACGTATCGGAATTTCCACCCACCCTGGGGCTTCCGTGAATACCCAGAACACGCATGGCTAGTCCAGGCGCCTTACTTTCGATTCACACGGATATCTCCCGGGAGAACGCGCATCGCCCGCCGGATAACCGAGACAGACCAGCGCCACAATGTGCTTGCCGGGATCGATATTCAGGAACTGGCCTACAAGTTTCTGATCGAAGAAAGTAAACCAGAGGCTTCCCAGCTCCAGAGCCTGAGCTGCCAGCAGCATGTTCTGAATAGCGGCGGCGCATGCGTATTTGTAACCGTCCTGGATCCTGCCGGCTCCTCTAAGCCTCACTTGTGCCTGGGGAAGCCCGACAACGGCCACAATCACCGGAACTTTCCTGAGGAATGTGAAGGCATAGTCAGGGAAGGACTTCTCGCGCTCCTCGCTTTCCTCATCGACACTGGCGATAGGCGTTGGCCGGACATAGGCGTACCCGTGCAATTCGACAGTGCCTTTCTCGCGGGCGATTTCCGAGAGATCGTAAAGCCGGTTTCGCGAGGCTTCATTGGTTATGACGACGAATTCCCATGGTTGACTGTTCGATGGCGATGGAGCCCAGCAGGCGGCATCAAGAATCTTATTGATTTTGTCAGGCTCCACCGGTCTCGAATCAAAAGCCCGGCGGCTCCGCCTGGTTCTGATTGCCTCAAAAACATCCATATAACTACCTGAAAAAGCGTTAGCAAGATCCGGTTTTCTGGATCTTGCTACGCCACACTCGTGTGCCCAGATTGATTATTTCCGCGAAGCGGCTTTTCTAACTGTCTCGTGTGATCATTTTCCGGCTTTTTTTCTGGCGGCCGGCTTCTTCGCTGCTGTCTTCCTGGCAGCAGATTTCTTGGCGGGCTTCTTTTTTGCGGTCTTTCTGGCCGCGGTCTTTTTGGAAACAGCCTTCTTCTTCGGAGCGGCCTTCTTCTTCGGGGCGGCCTTCTTCCTCGGGGCGGCCTTCTTCATACCCGGCTTGCGGGCAGCTTTTTTTCTGGCTGCCGT
>JACUUL010000077.1 GCA_014859345.1 Thermoleophilia bacterium | reverse complement strand
CGGTAGGCGTTGCCCGAAGAGCCGCTGGCAAGGGGGGTTATTTCCACTCGTCCGCATCTCCGACGATCTCAAAGGGCTTGCCGTCAAGGCTATCTCCGAGCCGCGCCAACAATATCCGGCATTTCGTGCAGTCATCATGGATGCATGGCTGCCCGTTAGATTCGGTTATCGTGCATCGGATGATTATGACGTTCCCGGGCTTCATCAGAACCCCGGGCCCGCCGCGGCTTGCGGCGCCTCGTCGACAACCTCGGCGGCCGGCTGTTCTTCCGGCGTCGGGCCGATCTCGCCCGTCAGCGGATCCACGTCGATGATCTCGCCGTTGGCCTGGGTCGTGATCTCTTCCTCGATCACTGCGGCCTCGGCAGCCTCATCTGTTGCCCGGAAATGCTCCAGGATGAGACCGGAGTCGTCGCTGGTGTTGAGGTAGTATTTGCAGGCGCGATTGACGACGGTCTTGATCGCCATGTCGGTGGTGAATTTCTGATGCATGGATCCAGCCTTGAGGTCGCCGTTATCGTTGACCGGCTTCATCTTCGACTGCTTCCAGGCGGCTTTGATCTGGTCGAAGGTCATGACGTCCATGAATGTGCGGCCGTCAGGCCAGATGATGTTGCAGTAAGCAGCCTGGATCTTCGCGTTATCGATGTTGCCGAGCTTCTGGACGTGGCTTTTCAGGTGCTTGCGGCCGCGGGCATCGATTTCGTACTCGAAGCTGTCGCCTTCATAAACCACCTGGGCCACGATGTCCTCGGCACCGGTGAGCATCTTGGTGACGGCCATGGTGCCGAAATACGAGCGCTGAAACGTCAGCTCCTGGCCATAGACGATGAAATACCCCTGTTTCTTGGCTGGCGTAAGGCCTTGGACCACCATATTAAGGAGGGCATTAGCGATGCTGTTTTTCGTGCAGACCTCAAGAGCCGGCCGATCGGCCTTGTCCTTGGCCTCCTGGATCGCCAGCCAGGCGGATTTCATGGCATTCTCGGGGCTGTAGTTGGCGGGGAAAACTATCTCCCCGCGCTCCTGGAACTGCCGCACCTTCGCGGCCACAACATCGACGGTGTCCTTCTTGACCAGCGCCAGGTGGTTCCCCGGCTGCTGGGCTTGCTGCTGCTGTTGGGCTTGGTTAGCCATGTTAAATTGCCTCCTTGAGGGCGGTTTTCGTTTCGACGCGGAGATCCTTGTCTGCTCCGCTAACCACGAGCCTGATCAGCTGCCCGCGGGTGTCGCTGAGCGCCGTGACGGCTTCCGCGTTGTCCACGAATATGGGCGCCGTGAAGCCGTAGTACTCGGAGAGGGTGTTAATAATGTCGAGGCCGACATTGATTCGGGAGCCGTTGTTGAGGTCGGAGTAGGGGACGCCGTTTACCAGCGTCTCGCAGCACTCCTTGACGCCCTCGTTGATTTGGACCTCGAAGAGCTTGAACCGGGCCAGCTGGAATTTGGCGTTTATCTTTTCCTCCAGTAACCCCACTTTCGTCTTGATGAAGGTCTCGCAGAGATGTAGTTCTTTCTCTAGACGCTCGAACTCAGCCGCCAGTTCCCTCTCCTTGGCGGCGAGCTCCCGTATCCGCTCCTGACTCTTCTCGCGCTGGTCGACTTGGGCCAGCTTGGCCTCGAGCTCGGAGATCTGCGCTTTGAGATCCGCGATCTCAGCGTCGACGGTGGCCAGAGCTTCTGTGTTGCCTTCGCCCAGGGAGGCGATTTCGGCTTCGAGCTTGCTGATTTCCTCTTCCGTGGAAGCATGCTCAGCCGGCAGGGATACAGGAACATCCTCGATTGCCGGCGCGTTGGCCTTCTTTTCGGCCAGTTTGTCGCGCTCGGCCTCGAGCTCCTGGATCTCCTTCCGGAGCCGTTCATTATCGAGTGAGAGTTCGCCGGCGCGCTGCTTTGTTTCCTTGCCTTCGGCGTCGATCTTCTCCAGGCCTTCGGCCTTGGACCGGTTGAAGGCCGCCAGAGCTTTCTGGCGCGCCGCCTCAATCTGCTCGGCCGGGAGATCCTGACCGCAGGCATAGCAGACTGTATCGTGCTCCTCCATGTCCTTCTCGAAGGTCTCGGCGTCGATGGTGCGCCACTTCTCACGGAGCTTCTCCATGTCCGCCTCAAGCCGCCTGACGGTGTTCAAGTTGCTGGCGATGGTGTTTTCGTGCCGCTCGATCTTCTGAGTGAGCGTATCGATGCGATAGGTCAGATCACCGGCAGCCTGCTGAGCGGCCCGCCTTTCTTCGTCTGCCTTTGCCTGGGCAGCGTTCTCGATCATCTGAAGCTCCGCCTTGGCCTCGCTCAGCTGACGCCGTTTTTCTGCTACCTGGCCGCCAGCCTTGAGGCGGGCACGCTCCTGGTGCTTATCCTGGGCGGTGGTGCGTATCTTTTTCAGACTGGACTCGATACTCCCGCGGCTCTCGGCGACCTCCGGCAGGCCCTGGGAAACCTCGTCGATGCGCACCGGGATCCGCTCGAGTTCCTTGTTGATCGTCGCGCGTCTGGCGGCGATGACCTTGCGGTGGTCATCGATGCTGCGGCCCGCGAGGACATCCGGCAGTTTGGCCAGGGCTATGTCAGAGGCGATCACGTCGGCTTCGGTGATATCGCCGCACACCTCGAGCAGTAGGGCGCGGCGGTCGGTCCATCGCATGACTTGGTTGAAATAAGAAGGATCGGTGAGCAGCCTGAAAACGCCCTCATCGCATATCTCGGCGACCCTGGCGGTGTATTCACTCTTCTTGGCCGGCACCCCGTCTATATAGTAATCGGTGGTGTGGCCCTCGAAGGTCCTTTCCGCGGAGCCGCGTTTCTTTGTCCAGCGCTCGTAATAGGCCTTGCGGAGGGTCAGGGTCTTGCTATCCAGGTTCAGGACACCCTCGACCTCATGCTCGAATCCATGGCGCTCAACGGCGCCGGTGGCGGCCAGCGTCTTGATTGAGAAGTCCTTTTTGTTCTGGGAATCCTTATCGAAAAGGAGCCAGAGGAAGGCGTCAAACAGGGTGGTCTTGCCGGTGGCGTTGTCGCCAAACACGTCAGCATCGCCGCCTCCCGGTGTAATAGTCAAATCCCGGATCCCCTTGAAATTGCGAAGCTTGAGCGAAGATAAGCGAAGCTCAGTCATCGTCCTCACCCCTCCAGGCCTCGCACGCCGGAACGTGGTCAGGCATGACCCGGTGATACTTCGGGCAATACATGGCCGGCAGCCTGCGGGCGCAGGTGGCGCAGACCTCCTCCAGATAATCATGTCTTGTCAGCGTTGCTTCCATCGTGATAATCTCCATTTGCTTGTTTAAGATTTACCGGGGCCCGGCCCCATTGCATTTTCCGGGCCCCGGCCATTCCCCACTTTTGAACAACTACGAGTTTCTTGCTTTCGCCTTACCATTAGTCACACTCTCGTGCGATGTCGTGAGGGAGGGATTCACCACCTTTCTTTTTGGATTTCCGTTTCAGAGTCCCGCCGTTATTCCGGCCAGGGTCGAAATGGCAAGTAGCGCCAGGGCGGAAAAGACCGCGATTCCAGCCCATAGGATGATCTGCGAATGGAGCTCGTGCTGCCGGCGCTCCAGATGTCTGATATAGGCCCACGACGGCTCTCGCTTTGGGATTTCCTTGTCCTTGAGGGCCGGGGTGGGGGATGAGGCCATGTGCCGCTTGCGACTGTGAAAAGGTTTCAAAGCGCGGTTCATCTGATAGAATCCTCCTGTCTGGCGGCATTAAAAAGCCGCTGGTTATCACAGGTGCGGAGCGTTTACTGTCGAGGTGCGCGCTCCGCGCTTTTTATTCCCCTCCGAGAGCCGCCCCGAAAGACGGCCCCCGCAGGGGTTAGGACTGCCTTACTTATCCAGATAATCTCTGACTATCGTGCGAATCTCGCCCGGAATGTCGATGTGACAGACTTCCTCAGGGTCAATTAGCGTGACCTTGCCTTCTACCCACCAGACGCGCAGGACCTGTTTCTGCGTAATGTGGATGCGGTCAAAACCCATAACGATGCCGGCCCGGATAGTTGCGTCAACAGACCAGCTCCTGAGATCGTCTATCCTGGCCACGAAGTCGCCTTTATAAAAGGTCATTTCCTGCTCAAGCATCTCATTGTCCATCTTCAGATTGTTTATTGCTGCGTTGCTCATCTCTAACCCCTTTCAGTTCGTTTAACCCCTGCCTAACTTTGGCGGCGGCTGGACCGGGGATTCCGTGGCCACGGTCTGCCTTCCTTGCTGGACGTGAGCTCCCTCGGTGCCATCCCGCCAGCTGGTTCCAGCCGCCAAACTCTTTCTTTGCCTTACGCTAAAGCCTCAAAAGGGCGGTTAATATTAGTTAATCTGGCTTAACCCTAATTCAGTTGGCCTCTGGCCGGT
>JACUUL010000076.1 GCA_014859345.1 Thermoleophilia bacterium | reverse complement strand
TGACTTCCACGCGTAAGAACTTCTTAAGCCAGCTCATGGCGGGATCCACGTGGACCGTGACGTGGACGTTTGGCGCAGTGACGCTAGAGCCTGGCAGCGAGGAACCGCCGCTTAAGCCCGCCCCGGCCAGGGGCGGAACGCGCATGCTTGGCCCCGGGATTATCGCTCCCAGCAATGACCCCGCCGCCCGCGAGACAGACGGAATGGCGCGAGAAAGGCCCGTGGCGAGCGCCCCGCCTATAGTGTGCTCGCCCATGTCCAGAAATACGCGGCTTGGACTCTGAGATTCAATCCTGGCGTTGGCCGCAGCGATTGCGGCATCTGCGAGATTGGATGCGGCGGTTGCCACGGCTGGTGCGCCCCTGGCTATACCGCTGGCCAGACTGTTGGCGATGTTTATGCCGGCTGTGGTTAGATCCACATTGCCGGCGGTGGCGGCCTGGCTGCGGAGGTTGCCTGCAGCTGTGCCCACCTGCCCCGCGCCAGCGTTCATGCCGCCAGCCAGACCGGGGGATCCGGCCAGGTTTTGGCCGGCGCCGCTCATCAGCGGCGTGTAGGCGTTAGTCTGGGCAAGCACATCGGCCAGCGTGGCCGAGTGGCTAGTCCTTATCTGACCCATGGCCTCTTCGACCGCGGCGGCATTGCCTCTGGCCCAGTCCGGCTCGATCTCCCGCTTACTTTCTGCTTCGATGTTACTCATCATCGCCGCAAAGTTGACGCCCACGCCCGCAAAGTTCTCATTGGCCCGGCCGCTGGCGTCCGTGGCCCGGTCCGCCCAATAATCTATTGCGTCCCCGGTGGACGCAAAGTCTTTGCGGGCCTGGTCCAGCATGCCGCTGATGGCCTGCGCCTGGTCCTCCGAGACAAGCCCCAGCTTCTGGCCAGCGCTGGCGATCTTGTCGTAGACCTCAAGCAGCGTGACCGCCAGGGTGTTCCATTCATGCTTTAAGCTGGCGGCGACAAGGCCGCCCGTGGTCCAGGCAATCTCAAACATGTTGCCCAGGAAGGCTAACGCATGGCCCACTGTCATAACGCCGTGGCCCACTGCCTGGAGGTTTCTGGCGATGTCGCCCGTCGTTTCGTTGAGCTCCCGGAATTCCTCCCAGGCGATATCCATCTTGGCGCTGAAAGTGAGATCCTGGCGGTTGGCGATCTCGGCCAGCGCCTCCCCGAAGTCCAGCACACTTGGCAGAGCATCGGCAATCCAGCCGGCCACATCGCTGGCGAACGGAGCCAGGACTTCGCCCACCTTCTGCGTCATGACCTGGACATTTACCTTGATCTTGTCCATGGAGCGGGAGATGCCCTGGTCCATTTGCTCATATGCCGCATCGGTGGCGCCGGCGGCGTCTCCCATCTCCGCCAGATTGTCCGTGAAGGTGTCGGTGGCCTTGCCGGTGAGCGCCAGGACGCCCATGCCCGCCTCGACCGAGCCGAACAGGTCGTTGACCTCAACGCCGGTGTCCTGGGCGTGCTTCTCCAGGAGCTTAAGAGCGTCCTGAGTATTCTTGCCGGAGGCGACAAAGTCCTTGAACGACTGGCCGGCGATCTCCTTGAAGATATCGGAGACATTGGTGCCCTCGGCGCTGAGCTCCGCAAATACCTGCCTGAGCTGCGTGGTGGCCACACGCGTGGGTGTGCCCTGTGCGGTCATGGTGGCCAGGGCCGCCGTCACGTCGCCGAACTCGACGCCCAGCGCCGAGGCGATGGGGATGACCTGGAAAAGCCTGGAGGATAGTTGCTCGAAGTCGGTCTTGCCGAGCCTGACGGCGGTAAACATCAGATCGGAGGCCTCGGTTGCCGACATAACATCGGCACCATAGGCGTTTACGACCGAAGTGATGCCATCGACCGCCGTTTCCAGCTCGGTGATGCCGCCGATAGAAGCCTTTGAGGCCACTTCCAGAAACTCAAAGACGTTCTCCTGGGGAACGCCTGCAGAGATGGCCTGGTAAAGCGCGGGCATGACCTCATCGGTAGTGATGCCTACCTGCGTGGCCAGCCGCTGGACATCCGAGGTCATCTTGCCCATGGCCTCTTCAGTGATATCGGGCAGGAGCGTGAAGACCTCGTTCATGCCCTTTTCCAGCTTGGCGAATGCCGCGAGACCCTTGACAGCAACGCCGACCAGGGCGGCGGTTATCGCCGCACCAGCAACGATGCCGGCCTTGCCAAGGCGGGCAAGCCCTCCGCTAGCGTTAATCAGCCCGGCTCGAAACGCGGCGTCTTTGATTCCTAGCTCTGCGTGAAGCTCACCGACCTTCATAATGCGTCCTTTTATTTGAAGGCGGCCTGGAACAGCCGCTCTGCTTCGTCCGGGTCATCAACAATGCGAGGTGCTTCTGCGTCCATGACCAGCAGGGCACGCCAAAGGGAGGTCGGGCTCAGCCCCGCCAGTAAAACCACGAAGCGCCGCCAGGACATTGCCGGCAGCGCCTCGTTTAGATTGATTTGGTATTCGCGCTGAAAGTCAGCCTCGATGACCGCCCAGCGCTCAATGATTAGAGAAGGTTCTAGCTCTTGGCCCCCTTCTTGGGGGCCTTCGCTTCCCCCTCGATGGCTCCGGTGTCGTTATAGGCCGCGACGACCAGGGGGAGCAGGAGGTCGGTGTCTTCGAGTGTCATCCCTTCGGCCAGCCATGCCTTAAATACCGGCCCGGGCACGAGCTTCTCGATCAGGTCCAGCTGCTCCTGACGGGTGAAGGTGTGCTCGTCGCCCTTCTCTTTTTGGAATCTGAGAAGCTCAAGGTAAGCCGCTGCCGGCATTGCGTTGGGGAGATGCCACGTCTGGCCGAACACGCCGGAGATCTCCCTTGATTTGCCTTCACGCTCTTTCCTGGCCTGATCGAAACTCACGTACTTGCTCATCTCTTTACCTCCCGTTTTTTGGCATTAAAAAAGCCCGCCGGGGCGGACGTGGATCACCTGCATGTTTTTACCGGCCTATACCGGCTTCTCCCTGAATTCGATATCGCAGGTCCAGGGGATCTTGCCGTTGCGGTCGGCGGAGCCGTGCTGGACGTTACAGGTGCCCTTGGCGGTCTTTACCGTGCCGCCCGGCGACGTGCAGCGAAACTGCTTGACTCCCGCATATCCCAGGGCAGCGGCGGCCTCGCAGGCCTCTTGGCCCGCGTCGCGGGCGCCGGTATCTGGGTCCTCTTTCATCTGGCCGGTCAGCTGGGCAGTCCACCGCTCGCTGACGGGGATGCTGGTCTCCAGCCCCGCACTGTCGTTGTCTGAGTCGTCGAGCCTGGTGACCTCCCGCTGTGGCAGTGGCGCACCGTCCAGGCCACCGATGTTTACCCAGTTGGGCACGGCTTCGGACCCGGAGTTTATCTCCCAGGGGATCAGTCGCGCCAGTACAATTGTTTCGGGCATGATTCCTCCTTTTATGCCTCTCTGTAGGTAGAATTGCCTATCTGTGTAATCTCGTAATTGGTGCTGAACTCGGGCCTGCCGTTTTCGTCGGCGCCGATGTCGCCGGGCAGGTCTAGCGCCCGGCACTCGATCAGGTAAGCTTCCGCGTCGCCGCCGGGATTAAGCACCGTATACGAAAGCGCGTGAAGCGCGTTGTATATCTCGGTGGCCTTCGCCAGGGCCTCGCCACTCGTGGCCGCCCGGACTCGCACCTGGATCCGGGGCATATCCTGGGCGAACTTAATGTCACCGGAGCCGCCGTACTGCCTGATGCTAACGGCCAGGTCCGGCTCTGGCGGCAGCGGCCCGGTGAAGCAGTCGCCAGAAGCTCCGGCCTCGTCATATGTGACGATCCCCAAGCTGTTGAGTAGCCTGGCCACAGCCACCGGACTGCTCATCTCATACCACCACCGATGCCCCGGCCCAGGAAGTCGAGCACCTTCTGTCGCTCTTCCTGCATGGTTTTCTCCAGCCACTTGGCGCGGCGGCCGGCGTCATGGCGCCAGTCGAGCTCCTCGTGCTGGCGGCGCGCATAGGGCGTGTCGTAGTAGATGGCGCGCTTGCCAGTGGCCTTGCCGATGCCGCCGGAGTTTTGAAGCGTGCCCTCCTCGATCGGCACGGTGCGGTTGGCGGTCTCCAGGATGTACTCCGCGGCATCATCCAGGGCCCGCTCGGTCGCCTGCCCCACGACAGCCAGGACTATGGGCGTACGGTCAATGAAGCTCATGAGATGAGGACCTCCAGATGGTGGACGCGGTTAAGCTCGGCGACCGGCAGGACCTCCACGACCTCGAAAGGGCGGCCGGCGCGGGTGAGGCGGCTCTTGATGGGCACGTCCATTCCCGGCCTGATGAGCACCGTGCCTGAAGATATGACCTCCTGGCCGTCGGCCTTCTTGACCAGGCGGCGCTTGCCGATGAAGCGGGCCCGGACGCTTGCCGGTGATCCGTAGACCGGCTGGCCGTGGCCGCTGGTGCCCTCGTAGGGCTCGATGGCGATGGTATCGGGAAGGTCAGACAGCGGAATCACATCAGCCC
>JACUUL010000034.1 GCA_014859345.1 Thermoleophilia bacterium | reverse complement strand
CGCAGTTCGGCTCGGAGCTTGACGCGGCCACCCAGGCACAGCTTGCCCGGGGTGAGCGGACCGTGGAAGCCTTGAACCAGGGCCAGTATGCGCCCATGCCTGTCGAGGAGCAGATCGCGGTGATCTTTGCCGCTACCCAGGGCTACCTGGATGGGCTGGACGTGGACCGGGTCAAGAATTTCAACGAGGGCCTCATCCACCACATGCGCAGCACCCATGCCGACGTGCTCGAGAGTATACGGGAAACCAAGGATCTAACCGAGGAGACCGAAGCAGGGCTGCGCAAAGCCATAGAAACCTTCCTCAAGGACTTCGCGCCGGAGACCGAGGAAGCCGAGACCGCTGCCGCATCAGTCTAGGATCGAGTAGTTGCCACTCGCGGTAGCGATCCAAAGAAACTGCTACCTGCGTTTCGCGCAGGATGGCAGGCAAAGGTAACAGGAAAGGTATTTAACAGGGAATCAGGAACGTATTTATGGCCAGCATCAAGGACATATCACGCCGCATAGCCTCTGTCAAGAACACGCGCAAGACCACCAAGGCGATGGAAATGGTGGCGGGAGCGCGCCTGCGCCGGGCGCAGGCGCGCATAGAAGCCCTGAGGCCGTACGCCGAACGCGTCATGGAACTCATGCAGGAGGTGGCCAGCTGCACAGATTGCGCCAGAGAGTTTCCCCTGCTGGAGGTGCGCGATGAGATAAAGGCGGTCTCGATTGTCATGCTCACGGGCGATCGGGGCCTTGCCGGAGCTTTCAACGCGAATATCCTGCGCCGCGGTCTGACGCTGGCGGGCGATTTCAAAGCCGAAGGCAAGCAGGTCAGCTGGGTTGTGATAGGCAAAAAGGGCGTAGGCACAATGAGGTTCAGGGGCTACGAGCTGGCAGACGCCACGCAGGGCATTACGGACCGGCCGACGTTTGGCGACGCCTCCGCTGTCGCCCGCCGCATCGCCGACATGTATGAATCGGGCGAGACCGACGAGGTGCACTTGGTCTATAACCATTTCAAGTCTCCCGTGGAACAGAAGGTAACCGACCAGATCCTCCTGCCTCTGGGCATGGAACTCGTGGAGACGCAGCCAGTCCCGGAGGAGCAGCGGAAGCTGAAAGGCGATTTTATTTTCGAGCCCAGCTCCACCGCCATCCTGTCACAGCTCCTGCCCACGTATATCGATATCACCATCTACCGGGCGCTGCTCGAGTCCACCGCCAGCGAGCACGGGGCGCGAATGACGGCAATGCGCAACGCATCCGAGAACGCTGAGGAAATGGTCGAAAAGCTCACTCTGGAGATGAACAAGGCGCGCCAGGCGTCAATCACGCAAGAGATTCTCGAGGTGGTCGCGGGGGCGGAAGCGCTGGCGTAGGCCGTGTGATAAACGTGGAGGGAGCGGGGAGCCGCCTTGCCGCATTGTCATTTTGGTTTGCGAGGCCGAAAAAAATTTTGTGGCGTAATAAATAAATTTTATCCTGAAATCGGATTCTAGTAGGAGAAGAGATTATGAATACAGGCAAGGTTGTAGAAGTCATCGGACCCGTCCTCGACGTCAAGTTCGAGGAGAAGTTGCCGGCCATCTATAACGCGCTAGAGTTGCAGGTGCTCCGCGAGGACGGCTCCACCCGGAGGCTGGTGGCCGAGGTGCAGCAGCATCTGGGAGACAACAAGGTCCGCGCCGTGGCGCTGGATTCCACCGACGGTATCGCCCGCGGCCTTGATGTCGTGGATACCGGCGACGCCATCAAGGTGCCGGTGGGAGAAGGCACGCTGGGACGCCTCTTCAACGTCATCGGCGAAACGATCGACGAGCTCGGTGAGGTCAAGGCCGACGATCACTGGCCGATTCATCGCGAGGCTCCTTCATTCGAGGACCTGGAACCAACCGATCAGATTTTCGAGACCGGCATCAAGGTCATCGACCTTCTGGCGCCCTACGTAAAGGGCGGCAAGACCGGCCTGTTTGGGGGAGCCGGAGTGGGCAAGACAGTTCTCATCATGGAGCTGATCCAGAATATCGCCATGCAGCACGGCGGAGTGTCCGTGGTTTCGGGCGTTGGCGAACGGACTCGCGAGGGCAATGACCTCTACCTGGAAATGGAGGAGGGCGGCGTTCTCGGAAAGACCTGCCTGGTCTATGGCCAGATGAACGAACCCCCCGGGGCCCGCTTGAGGGTAGGCCTGACGGCGTTGACCATGGCCGAGTATTTCCGTGACAAGATGGGCCAGGACGTGCTTTATTTCCTGGATAACATCTTCCGCTTCTCGCAGGCAGGCTCCGAAGTCTCGGCTCTCCTGGGCCGCATGCCTTCGGCAGTGGGTTACCAGCCGACGCTGGCCTCGGAGATGGGCGAGCTGCAGGAGCGCATCACATCCACAAAGAGCGGCTCGATCACCTCTGTGCAGGCTGTTTACGTTCCCGCCGACGACCTCACCGACCCGGCGCCGGCCAACACCTTCGCGCACCTGGACTCTACAACCGTCCTTTCCCGAGGACTGGTGGAGATCGGTATATATCCGGCGGTTGATCCGCTGGATTCAACTTCCCGGATCATGTCGCCGGAAGCCGTGGGTGAAGAGCACTACGCCGTGGCGACCCGCGTCCAGGAGATCCTCCAGCGATACAAGGAGCTCCAGGACATCATCGCCATTCTGGGAATGGACGAGCTTTCCGATGAGGACAAGCTCACCGTGCAGAGGGCCCGCAAGCTGCAGAAGTTCCTGTCGCAACCCTTTCATGTGGCCGAGACTTTCTCCGGCAGGCCGGGAGTCTATGTGTCAAGGCAGGACACGGTGCGTGGCTTCAAGGAGATTATCGAGGGCAAGCATGACGACCTGCCGGAGCAGGCATTCTACATGGTTGGCGGCATAGACGACGTCATCAAGGCGGCGGATCAGATGCGGGGCGAGCAAGCCGAGGCTGAGGCCGGCGCCGAAACGATTGCTGGAGCGGAAGCAAAGGAGGAGACCGCGGGAGTGGCCGCGTAGGCGGGAGGCGCGGTTTAACCGGGCTATAAACCCGAGAATTGAATTATAGCCTTATCCAGTCTGGTCAAAAGGAAATGGAAGAAAGAACCGAATTAAAATGTGAGATAGTCACCCCGGAAGGGCTGGTCATGGATGAGAACGTGGCCATGGTGATCGTTCCCGGAGAGATGGGGGAGCTGGGCATCCTGCCCCGCCATGCCCCGATTGTCTCGCGCACGGTCGTGGGCGATGTGCGGGTCAAGCGCCACGATGGCGATGACTGGCAGTTTCTGGCCGTTGGCAACGGTTACGTCAAGGTCCAGTTCGACCGCCTGTTGATGCTGGCCGATACCGCGGAGCTCGCAGAGGATATCGATGTCGCGCGAGCCGAGGAAGCCGTTCACCGGGCGGACGAGTGGCTGGCGAAATACAGGGGTGGCGATGGAGGAGTCGATGTCCGCCGGGCCGAACAATCCAGAAAGAGGGCGATGAACCGTCTCAAGGTGGGCGGACGCGTTTAATCCGGGTGCGGATGGTTAATGTAAGGTGTAGACTAGGCTGATGCCTTGCATCGAATCTACTCTTCCAGATGGATAAATATGTCATAACCGGTGGAATACCTCTGGTCGGAACGGTCAGGGTTTCGGGAGCAAAGAATTCCGCCCTGAAGCTGATGGCCGCTTCTCTGCTGTCCTCTGAAAAAACCGTTCTGCACAACGTTCCTCTCATCCGAGACGTGTTGACCATGGGCGAAGTGCTGCGGGAGATCGGCGCCCGGGTGACCATCTCCCCCGACCGGGTGGAGATCGACCCAGGCGGGGAGCTTTCCCCAACCGCTCCTTACGAGCTGGTGCGCCGGATGCGGGCGTCCATCCTGGTGATGGGTCCGCTGCTGGCGCGGCTGGGACGGGCGCGCGTAGCCATGCCGGGCGGCTGCAACATCGGGCCCCGGCACATCAATTACCACCTGAGCGGATTGGAAAAACTGGGGGCCAAGATCAACGCGGATCACGGTTTTATCAACGTGGCCGCGCGAAACCTGACGGGCGACATCATCAACCTCGAATACCCCAGCATGGGAGCCACCGAGAATCTGATAATGGCGGCTTCCACCGCCAGGGGCCGGACTGTCATCGAGAGCGCAGCCCGGGAGCCTGAAATCATAGATCTGGCCAAATTCCTCACCTCCATGGGGGCCCGCATCAACGGGGCCGGCACCGATACGATTGTCATCGACGGCGTGGAATCCTTAAGCGGCGCCACCCATACCGTGATCCCCGACCGGGTGGAGGCGGGCACCTTCATGCTGGCGGCCGCTGTAACCGGCGGGGACGTCGAAGTCACGGGAGCAAACCCTCTTCACCTGGAGATTTTCACCAGTAAGATTAGAGCCATCGGCGTGGACGTCAAGGAATACGATCATCATGTCCGGGTCAAGGGAGGCGGAGAATATTTCAGCACGGACATCGCTACCCTGCCTTTTCCCGGGTTTCCCACTGATCTGCAGGCCCCGGTCATGGTATTGCTCTCCCTGGCCGGCGGCCACAGCATCGTCACCGAAAACGTGTTCGAGAACCGGTTCAGTTTCGTGGAAGAGCTGAACCGCCTGGGCGCCTGCATCCGCACCAGCGGCCATCACGCAGTGGTTCACGGCAATACCCGCTTCGAGGGCGCAATAGTGGAAGCCACCGATCTGAGGGCGGGCGCGGCCCTGGTCCTGGCCGGCTTGTGCGCCTCGGGCGTCACTGAAGTGCGCCACATCCAGCACATCGACCGCGGCTATGAGGATTTAGAATTCAAGCTGAAGGGGCTGGGAGCGGACATAGAGAGAGTTGATACAGCCGACCGCATCTCCACGGCTGTCACATGAAAATTGTTCTTTCCGGTTCCGCTTCCCGGCTTCCAGGCTAAAAATCCTGAACCCCCTGGAGCAATAATCCGGGATGGTGATGAGAGACTTGCCCTCCATTATCGCTATCAAGATAGGCAGCAACACCCTGACCGACGAGCAGGGGCGGATCCGCGGCCGGGTAATGGCTTCGCGGGTGGCAGAGATTGCCGGCCTCGCTCAGCAGGGCCACAAGATGATCCTGATCTCTTCCGGAGCCATTTCTTACGGCCTTGGATTGCTCCCGGCGAGCATGCATCCGCGGGAAATGGTGGAGTTGCAGGCGACCTCGGCGGTTGGCCAGGGAGCCCTTTACAACCGATATTCCCGGCTGTTTATGCGCCGCGGGGTCACGACGGCCCAGGTACTGCTCACCTCTTTTGACATCGAAGCCCGCAACCAGTATCTGAACGCCAGGAACACGCTGCTGAAACTGCTGGAATGGGGGATTATCCCCATCGTCAACGAAAATGACACCACCTCGGCGGACGAGATCCGGTACGGGGACAATGACTTTCTGGCCGCGCAGGTGGCTATCCTGGTCAAGGCGGATTTGCTCATGTTGCTCACGGATACCGAGGGGCTGTATACTTGTGACCCCGCCATCGATCCCTGCGCCAGGCTCATTGAAGAGGTCACTGACTGGTCGCTCATGGAACAGATCGAGGCGGGCGAGTCCGGCTCTATCATCGGCTCCGGGGGCATGAGAAGCAAGATCGTGGCCGCGGAGATGGCCACGGCCGCCAATATCGAGGTCGTCATCGCCAATGGCGGCCGTCCGGGCGTGATCACCAGGGTGGCCGCCGGCGAAAGAATCGGGACCCTCTTTAAGCCTGTAAAATCACCCATAAGCAGCTTCAAGCTGTGGCTTAAGTATGGCCGGCCCAGCGGCGGCGCCATCCTGGTGGACGACGGGGCTGCCCAGGCGCTTCTAAAACGGGGAAAGAGCCTGCTCCCCGCCGGAATCGTGCGGGTGGAAGGCAGCTTCCAGGCGGGCGAAGCGGTTGATGTATACCATAGAAAGGGCGACCGCCGGCTCATCGGCAAGGGGGTCACCAATTACGGCGCGGATGAGCTCAGGAAGATCAAGGGCATGCGGAGCGCCGAAGCGATCAAACTGCTCCCCCATGGTGAAGAAGAAGTCATACACCGTGATTATTTCGTACTGTGCGGCGGCGGGACTCACGTTCCGGGGAAGAGGGCGGGGGGCCCGCAGAAATGAGCGGGGAGTGAAACGGCGTTATTGCCGGGTCCGGGAGTAACACGCTTGTCGTCCCGGCGCCTCTAGTTGTGATCCCGAGCGAGGCTTGGGATTCGCCTGTATGAATGAGCGGAAGGAACGCGATGCAGCCCAGAAAAATCAGGAAATTGTGTAACGCCGCCCGCGAAGCCTCGCGCCGGCTGGCCACGCTTACTCCTGACCAGAAGAATCTGGCGCTCGCCGAGATGGCCGAGGCCCTCATGCGCCGCAAGGGCGAGATTATCAGGGAAAACCGGGACGATATCAAGGAAGGCAAGGCCGCCCATCTCTCCGCGGCCCTCCTGGACCGGCTGAGGCTGGACGAAGACCGCATCCGTGACATGGCGGATGGACTTCGCCACCTGGCTTCCCTGCCGGATCCGGTCGGTGAGATCGTCGATGGCTGGCATACCTCCAATGGACTTGAGATCAGCAGGATAAGGGTGCCGTTTGGCGTTATAGCCGTCATTTTCGAGGCCCGGCCCAATGTGGCCGTGGATGCCGCCGGCCTGTGCCTGAAGGCCGGCAACTCCGCGATACTGCGGGGCGGAAGCGCCTCCCTGCGTTCCGTTCGCATTTTGACCGAGATAATCAGTGGCGCCCTGATAGACGCGGGCATTCCCCGGGACGCCGTCAGCATGGTCGAATCTCGTGAGCGCGGCGATCTGAAACAATTGCTGGCCATGAGCGACTACATCGATCTGGTCATACCCCGCGGCGGTGAAGGACTAAAGGACTACCTGAAGAAGAACTCGAAGATCCCGGTGATCTACGCTGCGGGGGGCAACTGCCATACATTTGTCGATGCCAGCGCCGAAGTGGAGAAAGCCATCAGGGTGGTCGTGAATGCCAAGGTGCAGCGGCCGGGCGTGTGCAATGCCCTGGAGACTCTGCTGGTGCACAGGCGCGCCGCCGCCGATTTTATCCCCCTGGCGGCCGCCGAGCTGATCAAGCGAAATGTGCTCCTCTACATGGACGAGGACTCGCGGGCATTGGCGGAGACGAGCGTCAGGGATGGTTCCGAGTGGATCGAGGAGGCTACCGATGAGCACTACGCCACGGAATTTCTCGATCTTAAGCTGGCGGTCAAGATCGTTGACAGCGTCGATGAAGCCATTGAACACATCACCCGTTACGGCACCGGCCATTCCGAAGCCATCCTCACCAATGACCTGGAAAATTCCCGGCGGTTTGCCGCCGGCGTCGACGCCGCCTGTGTCTATGTCAACGCCTCCACCAGGTTCACTGATGGCGGCGAGTTCGGCATGGGCGCGGAGATAGGCATCAGTACCCAGAAACTGCACGCTCGGGGCCCCCTGGGGCTGAGAGAACTGACTTCGGTCAAATATGTGATAACCGGGGACGGCCATGTTCGAGGATAGCGGATAAAACTCAGAGGCCCGGCCGGCCACCGGGGCTTTTGTCTGCGAAACAAGGAAAACGGAACTGAAAACAGACATGAAACTAGCCATCATGGGTGGCACCTTCAATCCGATCCATATCGGCCATCTGGTATGCGCCGAGGAAGCGGTTTCGGAGTACGGCTTTGATGAGATCCTGTTCATGCCCGCCGGCTGGCCGCCGCACAAGGAGGTCCAGGGCGGCGTCACGTCAGAGTACCGTTATCAGATGACCGCTCTGGCCGTCGAGGACAATCCCCGGTTCAGGGTCTCCCGTTACGAACTCGACCGGCCGGCGCCCAGCTATACAGTTGATACGGTCCGCCACTTCGTGAGCATGTCGCCAGACGCGCAGATTTATTTCATCACAGGATCGGACGCCATTCTCGAGATACTCGACTGGAAGGATCCCAAGGAACTGCTTGAGATGGCCACCCTGATTGCCGCCAGCCGCCCTGGTTATCCCCTGGACAGGTTCGCCGAACAAATGGAACTGATCCGGCAGGGGCGGGTGCTGGTGTTGGAGATACCGGCCATCGGCGTCTCTTCCACGATGATTCGGGAGAGGGTGGCGAAGAACCGCTCCGTCAGGTACCTGGTTCCCGAAGCTGTGAGAGGCTTTATTGAAGAAAAGGGACTTTACCGCTCGCCATAATCCCGGACGGCAGGCATCTCCCGGGTCCGGTCCGGATTCCCGTGGGGATATTCGCCAGGAACGCCGCGCCGCCGCCGAGTCCGGTTACCGCCGCAGCCGCCTGGCCAGCGCGCGCAAGAGCCGGCGCCGCCGCCTGGCGCGTTTCATCATCATCGCCGGCATCATGGCCGCCGCCGGTGCATTTGCAGCTGTTTCGGTGGCGATCAGGTCGGAAAGGCCCGGCGCCGGCGAAAGCGCAGCCGATCCCGGGTTGAGCCGGTCCGGTTCCGGTAACGTCATCGTGGTCAGCCGGGATGAGGCCGGCAATCTCCTGTACGTGGGAGTAATAATCCCGGGGGGCGGGGCCGGGGCCGCGGAAGAAGCCGGGCAGGGAAGCAGCCATGGGGATGCGGCCGGCAGAATCCTCTATATCATTCCGGGACGTACGGTGGCCAGCGTGCCTGACCTCGGATTTCAACGGCTCGACCGGTTATACCGCGAAGCCGGCCAGGCGGCTCTTGATCAGACGGTTGCGGACCTGCTGCAGATTCCCATCCAGTATCATGTGATACTGACCCGCGCCGCAGTGGAAATGGCGGCGGGTGAGGCCGGCGCCGTCAATTTCGTGACCGCCGAACCTTTGGTCATGAATCAGGCGCCAGCGGGCTCCGCGGCGCCGGCGGAGATCGCAGCCGGCGAAAACCCAACCGGGCTGAGCATGGCGATGTCGCTGCTCGACGCGGCGGCGGCCGATAACCGCGATGGACCCAAAGTCATGGCCGCCTTCTTCCAGGGCCTCCGGGACGCTCTTGCGGGAAAGCCGGCGCAGGACCGCCAGTCTCTGGCCCGGCGGCTGCTCGAGGTCATCGAAACAGATATGCAGAAACAGGATTTTGTGGATTTGGTCGCCGCTGTGACGGCTCCCGAGAACCCCTTGCAGATCCAGACGCTTCCTGTCCGGACCGCGGGCGGCGGCGAAGAATGGTATTTTGAACCGTTGATTGCGGAAATTGATCTGATGATGCAGGCTGCTCCGGTAGATGACGCTGTCCAGCTGGAGATTCAGAACGGCACTGAGGCGCAGGGCGTGGTGGAGGCGGCGGCCGCCAGGCTGCAACCTCTCCGCTTCAGCATCACCACCAAGCCCGAGCCCTCTGAGGTCAACTTTGACTATACCCAGATAAGATGCGGTAGCGAAGCGCTTAGCGAAGGCAATCGCATCCGCGATGTTTTGGGAACCGGTACAGTTATCAAGGACGAATATCTGGAAAAGAAACAAATCATTGTTATCATTGGAAGAGACCTAAGTTAGCGGCAGCCGGTCCAGGGCTCTGTTTCCTGGCCGGCAATCAGGACAAAAGGGGTTTTTAACACGGAAAGCGAGACACTAGCAAGGCAAATCGCGCAGGTGGCCGGCGCCAAAAAGGCGGAAGACATCGTTATTCTCGACATGCGGGAACTGTGTTCGTACACAGACTTCTTCGTGATCTGCTCGGGCCGCTCGGTCCGCCAGACCCGCGCCATCAGTGACGATATCCGGCTGAAGATTAAAAAGGAGGGATCGCTGCCGCTCCGTCTCGAGGGCGAGCAGCAGGGTGACTGGGTGCTGATGGATTATCTGAACGTCGTCGTCCACATATTCACTCCCGATGCGCGCGACTTCTACCGCCTGGAGGTGCTGTGGAAGGAAGCGCCCCGCACAGTTCCGGGCGAGGCGGTTCAGGCATGACCTCCAGGGAACGGGTGCTGGCGGTCCTCGCCGGCGAAAAACCCGATACTGTGCCCATCGTTCCCGTCATAGACGGCTGGTTCGCCCCCAAGGTGATCGGCCGTAAAAACGACGAATGCTTTCTGGACGGCATCTGCCTCGCCGACGCGCTGGCCGCGTCCCTGGAGAAGTTCGGCTATGACGGCGCCGTGGCCGAAATGGGTCTCGGCCCCCAGCCGAACGTTCTTGGATGCCCGGTGGAAATCGAGGGAAACGACGTGCCGCTGGTGGTCGACACCATAGTTGGCGGCCGCGAAGACCTGGACAAGGTTCGCATGCCTGATCCCTGGGCTGGCGGCAAGATGGAGCCGGTGCGCCGGCTCGTCGAGACGGGGCACGATGGGGACCGCTTTGTCATCGGCTCGGTCCGCTCGCCTTTCGAATACGCCGCCACAGTGCGCGGCCTGATCGGGTTCATGACCGATTTCTACGCGGACCCCGATTTCGTCCACCAGCTGATCGCCGCCGTAAAGCCGGCGACCATTGCCGTGGGCATGGCCCTGGCGGAAACCGGCGTCGATGCGATAGTGATGAAGGATTCCTTCGCCTCCTCCAGCATGATATCGCCGGATCACTACCGTGAGTTCGTATTTCCGTACGAAGCTCAGGCCATCGGCGAGCTCAAGGAAAGCGTGCCGGTCATCCTCCATGTCTGCCGCAACAGCATGCCGATATTGGCGGACATGGCCCAAACAGGCGCCGCCGTCCTGGAGATGGACTCGCCGGTGGATCTGGGCGCCGCCCGCCCGCTGGTCGGAGCAGGGATCGTGCTCAAAGGCAACATCGATGCCGACGCTGTTGTCGAGAAGGGCGGCGTGGCCGACATCGAGGCGGCCGTGAAGGCGGCCATGGATGCCGCCAAGCAGGAGGGCGGCTTTATCCTGAGCACCGGCGACTCGGTATCGGTGGAGGCGCCGGAGGAGAACGTCGCCGCCCTGGTCCGGTTCGGCAGGCAGTATGGGGGTTACCTTAATGACTGAACTGCTTGATCAATTCGAACATGCCGTAGTGGCCGGCGATGCCGATAAGAGCGCCGGCATAGCGCGGGCCATAGCCGAAGGCGCCCTGGCCACTCCCGACGAGGTTTTCGAGCACCTTGGCAGCGCGATGGAGAAAGTGGGAAGCAAGTATGAGACCGGCGAGTATTTCGTACCGGAGATGCTTCGCTCGGCCGAGGCGGTGAGGCTGGCCATTGAGCTGCTGGAACCATACCTGTTCACCCGCGGCCGGGATCAAAGCGGTGTCATCGTCATGGGCACGGTCAAGGGAGACATCCACAACATCGGCAAGAACATCATCGTTCTGGCTCTCAGGGCGGCCGGCTACGATGTGCACGACCTGGGAGTGAACGTCTCTACCATGAAGTTCATCAAAGCGGTCAAGGAAACAAGTTGCGACATCCTCATGCTCTCGGCCTTTACCACCTCCACAAAAGTGGCGCTGCTGGACGTCCTCACAGCGCTGGAACGGGAGGGCCTGCGGGACAGAGTCAAGGTGGTCTCGGGAGGAGCCTCGCACTCGGAGGAATTTGCCGCCGAGGTGGGAGTGGACGCCTTTGCCCGGGATGTGAAGAGCGCCCTGGCGGTTTGCCGCGAACTACTGCAAAGATAGCGCCGCATCGATTGATAAAACGAAACCGGGATTATAACATAAATGGTGCAAAAACCACTGTTTATTTATTTATCAGGCAGAAGGTTGGTTTAAGAGGGGGGTGGGATCCTGGCGGGGTGTGCCTATGACCGGGTGACGCCGCTTCAGGCCCTGTTGATTTTTCTTCCCTGCCGGCTCTTGCCACCGGAATGACCGAATGTTCCGGTTTTACAGAGCATTGACGGAACGCGGCTTGGTCCCGGCCGCGCCGCACAGACGGCCGGGTGCGGCGCCAACCACGAAGGAACGGCTTTTATGAAGATAATGCTTATCAGCGGCGCCATTACGGGCGAGGAACGGTATGGCAACCTGGAGGATGTCGGCGCCTACCTGCCTCCGTACGGGCTGATGTGCCTGGCGGCGGTTCTGGAGAAGGAGGGGCATGAGGCAAAAATACTCGACTCTGCCAGATACGCTCTCAGCCATGAACAGATCTCCCAGGAGGTAAAGGACTTCAATCCGGATCTGATCGGCATGTCGGTGTACTCCATCGGGGCCAACCGGGCGATTGAGAACGCGAAACACCTGAAGAGCCGCTTCGACATCCCCATAGTCGCCGGGGGGCCGCACATCATCGTCTACCCGGACGATCTGGCCGAGTTTGATTTCTTTGACTTTCTGGTCACGGGAGAGGGCGAGAAAACCCTCGTGGAGCTGGTTGAAGCGCTGGAGGGCAAACGCGGCCTTGCCGACGTCAAGGGCATTTATTACCGGGACAACGGCGGCATCGTGAAGAACGAGCCCCGGATGTACATACAGGATCTGGACGAGCTGCCGTTCCCCGCCTTCCACTTGATCGACGACCTGAAGGGGTATACGCCCCAACTGCTGGTTTACCGGAAGCGGCCTGTCGTCACCCTGATCACGAGCAGGGGATGTCCTTTCGAGTGCATCTTCTGCAATTCGGTATGGACCCGCAGATGGAGGGGAAACTCGGCGGAATATGTGGTTGACCTGGTGGAGCATGTCATCGAAAAATACGGCGCCAGGGAGATCAGTTTTCACGAAGACACCTTCGCCTTGAACAAGCGCCGCGTGCTGGAGATATGCCGCCTGATGAAAGAGCGCGGCATCGACATAGTCTGGTCCGCGACCGTTAACCTGAAGACACTGGACCGGGAAACGATCCTGGCAATGAAGGATACTGGCTGCTGGCTCGTGTCCGTTGGGATCGAAAGCGGAAATGACGAAGTTCTGAAGTTCATCAAGAAACCCGTTGACAAGGAACTGGTTTCAAGGGTTACCGGCTGGCTGGACGAAGCGGGAATCAAGATCAGGGGCTATTTCATGATGGGCCACCTCATCGACACCGAGGAAACGATCCAGGAGACGATAGATTTCGCCAAATCGCTGCCTCTTTATTCGATGAATTTGAGCGTCATGTACCTGGCGCCCGGCTCAGAGGCGCGGGAGATAGCAAGCATGTACGGGACCGTCAACGAAGGTCTCGATCTCGGTTCCGGTTACCCCCGGGACGACCTTGGCTTTGTCCCTAACGGGCTTACGAAGGACTATATCCAGCGGATGCAGAAAAAAGCTATCAGCGAGTTCTTTTTCCGTCCGTCGCAAATTTTCAGGCTGATGACTGCCGTGGAAAGCCTTGAAGACGTGAAAAGGTACGCGCGCATGGCCAAGGCTTTCGTCAGGTTGACCGCGAATCGCATTTCCGTGGGCTTGCAGGGAAAAACGGAATCGAACTGAGTTTTACGAAGGAGTGTTTCCGGCGCCGACGTGGAATACTTCAAATGTCTCGACCGGGTGGCTGGTGATCACGTACGGCAGCAGTCCCCAGTGATTGCCATAAAATCCGGCGTTTGCCTGGAAATCCATGTTTTGCACCGGAAGGCTCCGCCGTACTTCTGTCCTCTCTATCAGCTCCATTCTCTGGTTTACGCTTTCTGAGAGCGGCCAGTCCATTAATCCGGGCTTGACGATGATGTCGCCCTCCCGGGGAGCCGAGCTCGCCGAGGTCAGGTACCGGTAGCCCTCCGACTCCATATAGTGTCTGAAGCCCCACTCGCCCACGAACCAGACAGTGCCCTCCGGGGAATGCCTTTCCCGAAGTTCCAGGGAATAATCCTTGTAGACCTGGGCCAGCTTGTAATCGGCGACGGAAAGAACCAGCGCTGAAAAGGCGGTAACGATTATCGTGATCACCGAGACCGTTTTCAGGGTGGACGGGATTGAAAATCCAAGCTCCAGCTCCCGCATGAATATCAGGATCAACGGAGCCAGTATCGGCAGGATATATTTCGCTGAAGAATGTGGCAGGAGGATGATTATCAGACCCATGTATACGAGCATCCATAGCCCCAGAAAAACAAAATCGGTGTCCGGCGCCTGCCGTTTTATGGCATGCGCAGACTGCGCCGCCAGCTCTGAGACCACAGCGGCGACCGCCATGACGGCCCCGGTGAGAAATACCGTAAACAGCAAGGAGGAAGAGGCCGGCAAATTATCCCCGTAACCGAAAAAGGCGATGGCCGCGCTGCCCGCGAGCACCACCGGCAAAATCAAGTAGAGCTTCCTTCTCAAGGAAAAGAGCAGGGCCAGCAGCACCGGGAATATCGAGATTCCTCCGGTGCGCAGCAGGGTGCCCAAAAATCGGCCGAGGACATCGTCGTGCTGGACGCTCAGTCCCTGGACATGGGTGAACCGGGGAAGCTCGCCGTAGGCGGAGAGATTGTATTGCGTGAACAGGCCAAAAGCGGCCAGGGGGAACAGCAAGGGCAGATAAAACCTCCACGAAAAACCCTGTTTCAGCAGGGCGTAGCCAGGCAGAAGCACCAGGAGCGCCAGGGCCTGATAGCCGGTGAATATCGCTAACGTGGCCAGCAAGCCGGACAAAAGGAGCAGGCTGAGGTCTTTTTTGTCGACTCCGTAGATATATGCTGCGGTCGCGGCCAGCCAGAAGGCAAGCATGGGCAGATCCCCCATCAAGGTATGGGACATGACCATTACCAGGGGCGTGGACAGAAAAAGGATCGTCGCCAGCAGGGCATTTCTGGTAAACCGCCTGGCCAGGAAAAACATCGAAATGCCGGCGATCAGGGGGAAGACAATAAAGCCGGCATGCAGCACCATCTCTTTCTCGCCGGCTGCAAGCATTATCAGGGAAAGGTACAGCCAGCTCACCGGGGGATGTGTGTCCCTGAAAATGGATACGTCTTCTCCCTTGAGATAATAATCGGAGAGATGCAGTTGCGCCGGGTTTTCGAGACTGTTTTTGGCGAAATCCCAGAAGATGGCATCATCGACGTGCAGCGGCTGGCCCAGGAAAGGCAGGGTTATGATGAGTACAAATACAAGCACCACCGTCAGGCCGGCTGCCATTGTCAGCCGCCGGTTATGAACCCCGGCATGCTTGTTCATCCCGAAAAACCGCGGTTTAAGGGCAACCACCGATTCGGCCAGGAAAACCAGGGCGGCGCCTAAGCCGGCCTGGACCGGCCCGCGGCCAGTTCCAGGTATTGTCTTGCCACCTGGCCCAGCATCAGGGGATTGAAGAGGATATTTGTGACGAAGTAACATTCGTGAGAGCAGTAGCATTTGGTCCTGTTGATCAGGGACCGCACATTATCGGCCTCTTCCGACCGGAAGACTTTCATTAAATCGTAGCCCGCATCGCGGACGTTGCCCATGCTGTCGGACAGCATTTCACAGGGAAAGATATCGCCCTCCTCGGTCATGACCGCGGTTATGCGCCCGGCGAAACAGGGCAGCAGGCGGCGGCTCTGGCGGGCCGTTTCATATATCAGGCGCCTCTGCACCAGGTCCTGGGCGGTTTTGACCGGGGCCAGGCTAAAATGGTACATCTTGCCGTTGCCGCCTTTCAAGTCCCGCTCCAGCCTGGCGATAGCCTGCCGGTATTTGTCGAGATCGACTTCCTTGTGCTCGTCGCTGGCCGGGTTGCCCCGGATGAGCGAGATCGTATGGGTCTCACAACGGGGCAGGGTATCCACGAAATCGATGATGTCGTCCATCATGTCCTGGTTCTCACGGCAAAATACCGTGTTTATGCCAATCTGCAGGTTTTCATGAAGTTCCCTGAGCTCGACCAGGCCCTCCCATGTCTCCATGGCCTTGTCGTAGTTGCCCGGAGTATTGCGGATGCGGTCGTGCTCCTCGCCGGGTCCGTCCAGGGATACCTTTACGACCACGGCGCTTTCCGGGCAACTCCTCAGGATCCGTTCGGTCTTGGGAATGATCAGGTTCGGGGCCACGCCGTTAGTGGGAAGCGTGATGATCACGGGGCGGTTATTGCGATAGAAGGTTTCGACTATTTCCGGCAGGTCCTGGCGCACATAGATCTCGCCGCCGGAGAAGAGCAGCCAAAGCAGGCCGCCCATGGAGGCTGACACTTTCTCGATCTCTTCCAGGGTGAGCTCGTCCCTCTTCGCGTGACGGTTCCGCCAGTAGAAGCAGAACGGACAGCGGGCATTGCACCGCGAGGTCACGAAGAACGTAAACTGAAGGAGATCGCGCTTGAAAAATATCGACGGGATGTACTTAAGCGAAGAATACACTGGTCTGCCTTGGATCATTCGGCGGCAATGCCGTCAGCTTGCCTCAGCCTCAGTATACCGCTTCAGCAGCTTTACCTCCCAGAAAAATTTAAGCGTGCCCATAAACGACCCATAGGCCACCGCGGCCGGGTAGACAAACTGGTAGTAAGCCATGGCCTTCAGCAAAAACACCCAGCCGCGCTCCCGCCTGATCGTTCTGAACAAGCGGTAGCTGGCCCCCGTGTTTAAAGAATACAGTAGCCCCACCGGGACGAAGAGCCACCACATTCTGAGCGCCAGCGCCGCGGCCGCCAGGACCACGTTAAGCGACTGGGTGGACACATTCACCTTCAGCTCATGGGAGGCGGCCCCCGAGTCCTTGGTGACATCCTTGTTGTGAAGAGAATACATGGTCCAGTACTTGCTCTTCTTGATGGCGTTCTTTATCGAACGTGACAGGCTGTAGCCGAACATGTGCTGCACCTCAAGGCCATGGGGCCGGCCGATGCTGTGGCCGGCGGCCTTCAGCCGGTGCGAGAGCTCCACATCCTCGACGCTGGCGGCGTGGCCGATGAAGTAGTCCTCCTTGAATCCGCCAAACTCAAGGAAGGTCTTCTTCCAGATGGCCATGCAGTGGGTTGCGAGATAGTCGGGATGTTCGGTCTTGGTCTCCACGTGATGAATGTAAAGCGACTGAAAGTTGCTGAAGAAGTCATCGTCCCAGGCGTTTTTGGTATAGGCTCCGCCGACGGCGATGTTCACGCCCCGGCGAAGCTCTTCGACACAGAGTCCGATGGTGTCGGGCAGCACGAGGCAGTCCGCGTCTATGAAAAGAACGATCTCGCCGCGGGCCTCGGCGGCGCCGGCGTTGCGCGCCTTGGAAACGCCCCGGTTCTCGGGAAACTCGATCAGCCGGAACGGAAAACGCTGTCTGAGGCCATTGAGGACCTCGCGGGTGTTGTCGGTGGAGCAGTCGTGGACTATGACGACCTCGAAGTCCCTGAAAGTGGACCGGTAAACCGCCTCCAGGACCAGCGGCATCGTCCTGGCGCCGTTATAGACGGGGATGACCACGGAGACAGCGGGAGCGTTCCCGGTTTGCTTCGATTTGACCGTATCGCTCATTTGCCTGCCGCTTTGGCTTCCTGGCGGCTGCCGGTATCTTTTTTCTTCACCTTCAGGGAATCGCGCTGGATCCAAAGCCAGAAGAAACTGGCGGCGCCGGTCATAACCGTCCGGAGATCGTGCCAGCTGCGAACCTGTACCAGCCGCCGCAGGATGAACTTCGGACGCGAATAGAACCGCCTGAAAGCCAGGGTTCTGAGCTCATCTATCTGTTCACGCGTCAGGGAATATGGCACGAAGGCTCCTCCCTCGAAGGTGTAGTCGTCGGTATCCATGGACATGGTTCCGTACTTTTCGATGTTTTCATAAAGCTCGGTGCCCGGAAAGGGGGTCATGGAATGAAAGTTGGCGTAATGAGGGTCCAGCTCGATGGCGAAATCAATCGTCTTGAGGGCCTCTTCGTAGGTTTCGCCGGGTATGCCGATGATAAATGGCGTGTAGACCCTGAGCCCGGCTTTCTTGGCCGCCTTGACCGCCTCACGGGTCTGTTCCAGGTTGATTCCCTTGCGCATGGTGTTGAGGTTCTTCTGGACGCCGCTCTCGGCCCCGTAGAGAATGGCCCAGCAGCCCGCTTTCTTCATCGCCTTCAGCAGCTCGTAATCCACCGTGTTCACCCGGGATGAGACATAAAAACTGAACTTGAGCTTCTTTTGCCTGATCTGGCGGCAGATCTCCATTGCCCGCTCCCGGTCGGCGGTGAAAGTCTCGTCAAGAAAACGTATCTCACGGAAACCGTAGTGGTTGACCAGCTCTTCGATCTCCTGGACCACGTTCTCAACGCTGCGGAAACGGACTCGCCGCTCCCCTTTCATCTGGAAACAATATATGCAGCGGGCACTACAGCCGCGCGTGGTCATGACGATGGCAATCGGCTTTTTCTTGTAGCTGCCCGGCGGCGATTCGTACTTGTCGAAATCTCCCAGCAGCTCACGCCGGGGGATGGGTATGGTGTCGAGGTCTTCGATCAGGGGGCGAGGCTCGTTCTTTACGATGGCGCCGCCGCTGTCGCGGTAAGCCACTCCGGCCACGCCGTCGAGGCTTTCGCCGCTCTTTACCCGCGCTATCAGGTCCGGAACAGTATTCTCGCCTTCGCCGATGACCACCGAATCGAGGTGCTCGCAGAGTTCCAGGCACTTCTCCTCCACAGCGGACGGGAAGGGGCCCGCGACAGTCACATGAATTGAGGAGTCGATGGCCTTGATGTCACGGGCTGTCGCGGCTGCCTTTTTCCACATGGAGGCATTGGCCGAGAGCCCCACGAAGCCGGGTTCAAAAGCGCGCACCTTGTCCAGGACTTCCTTCTGCGTCCAGAAGGCGCCGTCCACCAGCTCGACTTCATGGCCGGCCGACTGAATGCAGGTGGCGATATAGAGAAGTCCGAGGGGATGCTGGTAGCTGATAGCCGATTTTGCGAGCCTGGAGGGATAGATGTCGTCCGGTTTCCAGGACGGCAGTATTACCATTGATTTCATCTGGTTACTCCCGGGCCGGCCTGCCAGCGGCAGGATCGACTCCGCTTGGGAAAATCTTCATCGATGCCAAAAGGGCTGGTGGACGAGCAGGAGAAGTACACGCAAATATGTCCCCATTTCCACCCCCGCGTTTCAAATTTAAGTCTATCAGACGAATAGGTCCATTACCACGGACTTTAATAGCCATATATGTTTCTGCTACTCTAGATTTTGCCTTGGCTGAAAAACCTGAGAAAACAGACCCGGAAGACACCAGGGGCGGCTACGGATTGGCCATCGATGTGGGTACTTCCAGCATCTGGTCGCGGCTGGTCCGGCTGGACACCGGCGACGTGCTCGATACCCTGGTGGTTCCAAATCCCCAGCAGGAGCATGGAGCCGATATCGCCTCCCGCCTGGCGCACGCTGTGGAAAGCGCGGAGGTGAAGGCCGTCCTGCACCGGCAGGTCATATCCACGATTAACTCATCGATCAGCCGGCTGTGCGCCGCCGTCGGCATCCAGGCCCGCGATGTGGCCGAAATCGTGGCGGTGGGCAATTCTGCCATGTTTGCGTTTGTCATGGACCTGGACCCGGCCCCCCTGTGCGGCACCCCCTATAATCTGAAGAGCGCCAGGGATTATTACGGTTCCGCGCTGTCGCTGGGTATCGAGGCTCCGGGCGCGAACCTGTTCGTTCCCCGTCCCATATTCGGCTTTGTGGGAGCAGACGCGCTGGCGGACATCCTGCTCATCGGCATGGATGCCAGTGATGAGACCGAACTGATCATCGACGTGGGCACCAACTGCGAGATGGCCCTTGGCAACCGGACGAAGATTCTCGTGGCCTCCAGCCCCGCCGGCCCTGCCTATGAGGATACGCATATGTCCTTCGGCCTGCCAGCAACTGAAGGCGCCATCTACAAAGCCAGGCTTGAAGACGACCATTTCTCCTACCAGGTGGTGGGCGGTGGAGCGCCGCGGGGCATCTGCGGATCGGGCCTCATCGACATAATCGCCGAGATGAGGCGGCACGGATGGCTGGACGAAAGCGGCCTCCTGCTCAGGGAGGGCCCGGTTCTGGTGGCCGATGGGGACAGCCCCATCTCGGTAGGACAGCTCGATATCCGCTCATTTCAGCTGGTGAAGGCCTCGGTGCATGCTGCCATCGCCGTGCTCATGAAGAAGTTCGGCACGGAGGCGCTGGGCCGCATGCTGATCACGGGGACGTTCGGCAGCTACATCAACCTTGACAATGCCCGCCTGCTGAAGATATTCCCCGACATTCCCAGCGAGCGCATCGAGGTGGTGGCCGATGCCGCCTGTCAGGGGGCGGTCCTGATGCTGGGCGCCCGGCACCGGCAGGCATCCGAAGAGCTGCGCGCCAGGATCAGGCACGTGTCTCTGCCTCTGGACAAGACCTTTCAGGACGAGTTCATCAGGTTGATGGCCATGTAATAACAAGCAATCATCTGGTTTTATCCCGCCCTGCCACGCGGGACCTCGGCGATCTTGACTTCGGGCGGCATGTCGTCAGGGGATAAACTCAGCGTTCTGCCGTCCCGGGCGAAGCGGGGCCTGTTTTTGGTTTTAGCCTCAAAGGTTTCCCGCCCGCGCCGCTCTCTCGGGATGAAAACAGGGATGGGTGCCGGCATATTTTTAAACTGCCGCGCGGATGATTTTCGTACAGGATTTCAGTGATGAGTGACGCCACATATTCTCAAAGAGTAGCGAGCCCGCCGGCAACACGCGCCCGGAGGCCGGCGGTTTCCTGGATCCGCGGAATCCTGTTTTTTGCGGTGGCGCTCTTCCTGTTGCCGGGACCGGTGGCGGCAGCGGCGGAAGTGATCCATATCCGGGACGACGCGGCGGGCGGGGACTGCTTTAAAGCGGGGGTCTGGGACGCCGGGACAAAGTCATGCACGCTCACCGGTGACTTCAGTGGTAAATTTGTGATAGAGAGCGACGGGGTTACGCTGGATGGCGCCGGCTATACGGTCACCGGCGCCGGACCGGACGACCCGGCCGATTTCGTTCCAGGCCCGGACGGCGGCGGCGATGCTGTATATGTGTACCGCCGGACCGGAGTGACCATCAAAAACATCTTCTTTACCAGATTTGATTACAGCGTCAACCTTGTTGAATCCAGCAATGTCACCGTGACCGGAATCACTTCCAGCCTTTCGGGACTGGCGGGCATCTCCCTGGAGGGCGCCTCCGGCAACGTGCTTGCCGCGAACACCATCTCCAATCCCGGCATCAACACCGGCATCTGCGTCGGTTATGGCAGCACCGGCAACACGATTACCGGCAATACCATCTCGGATTCCGCCCGGGGCATCTACCTGCATACGTTGAGCGACGGCAACGCTATCACTTACAACAGCCTGACCGGCAACGACTGGGGCCTGACCCTCTTCGAGGCTGACAGCGGAAATCTGCTGCAGGGAAACATTGTTTCGGGAGGCATTCACGGCATTTATCTGAATGACGAAAGTAATGACGCCATAGTCCGCAACAATACGATCAGCGGCGCCGGCACGGGCATCCGGCTGGAAAATGTGACCGGGGCGGCTGTTTACCACAACAATTTTCTGGACAATGCCATCCAGGCGCAGATGATCGGTTCCGGTGCCAACTCGTTCAACCGCCCGGCTCCGGAGGGGGGCAACTTCTGGAGCGAGCACGGTTCAGAAGGCGGGAGCTGCGGCGGCGGCGGGGTCTGTGACGCCCCCTACCAATTTGATGGTTGCCGGGATAACCGGGCCTGGGGCAGCAAAGACGGGTGGGCTTACCTGCTGCCGCCGCCTGGTCAGGCGCTCGGCTCATCCTATTGGGCCTCCTACGGCGATTACGCGATGAGGCTGCTGTCGGTCGACCTGAGAGCCGCCTGGGCTGGCAGCACCGCCGCGGACCAGGTGGCGGGAATGATTTCCGGTATCAACGGCCTGAACCTTGCCTCTTTGGCGCCGGAGGGAGGCAGTCCTGTCCGCGGCATGGTCCTGAAAAGCCGCGTCCCCGGAGGGATGGTCATGTTCAGGCCGTATGTCTTTCCAGGCGCGGGCGATTCATGCGGTGAATCCTAGATTCTCATTTGCGGGGCATGGGAATCCGGTAACCGGGAATGATAGGGACGCGAAAATCAGCGGCAAGGCAGCCTGTCCTGTTTTCTGTCCTGTTTTGCGGCCGGAGTGAAAAATAGCTAAGATGAAGAGGTCGAACACGATAACGTATAGCGGTCGCCCAGGACCGCTTTGGATAAGAGTCTTTGGATAGCAAACCGTCAAACAATCCGCCTGAAGATGGCCAGGATCCTGCAGGTGAAGAGACCAGGATAATAGGAATTCCGCCGAATGGCGGCTGGGTGACTCCACCTCCGGACGACCCGGACTCTCCCTGGAATACTTTGGAGGTCTGGCGGGGCAGAAGCGCCGGGGAACAGCAGGATCCCGCGAGCGGTGACAGTCATGCTTCCGGCGGCCATCCCGGCGGGGAAGCCATCCCGGCTGCTCAGGAAACGTATCAGGCCTCCAGCCCATACCAGACCCAGGAAACGGACCGGCCCCGGTTTCAACAGGCCAAGGCTCCTCCCAGAAAGCGCGGTTTTTTTCAGCGCGCTTTCCGGGACGTGGTGTTTCCTCTCGTGGCGGCCATCGGCATCGCTCTGTTCGCCCAGGCTACCATCGCCAAACCATACCAGATACCTTCAGGTTCCATGCTGCCGACGATTCAGGTCAACGATCGCATCCTTGCCAACCGCCTGGTTTACAAGTTTTCATCCATTGAACGCGGTGATGTAGTCGTATTCAGGCCGCCGACCTCTGTCGAACAGGATACTCCTTACGTCAAACGGGTAGTGGGCCTGCCGGGAGACGAAGTGGAGATCAGAAGCGGACAGGTGCTGGTCAATGGCGGATTATTCCTGGTGCCCCAGGCTACTGATCCCACCTACACCAAGGCTAAGGAGCGGGTACCCGAAGGCCAGTTGTTCGTCCTCGGAGACAACCGCAACGAGAGCTCGGACAGCCATATCTGGGGTTTCGTGCCTGAAGAGAACATCATCGGAAAGGCCCAGATCATCTATTGGCCGCCCGAGCATATCGGAATGCTTGGCAACTGACCTCTTCCGCGAACTGCCTTGCCCGGATCCGGAGACGCCGAGCAATCGTTGACTGGTAGCCAACGGAACTCTACAGCCAGTCCGAGCTTAGCGGCCAGCTTTTGAGCCTCGAGATGTGGGCATCGAAGCCGCGGCGGTTGCGGGCGTAAAGAGCGGAGATTATCGCGTTCCCGATGCTGAAGGCGCCCACCAGCGACGGCGCAAACGAAGTTGAGTCGATCTGGCAGAAGAGGTTCCTCTCGCAGAGCTTTGCCACTTCCGAGAGCTGATTGTCGGAGATTCCCAGGGTGAGCGCGCCTCGCTCGCGAGCCGTCTTGATGACCCTGATGATGAACTGGTGCCCGGTGCGCAGGCCCACCGCCACCAGTGCCGAGCGCTCGCTGATGTCCGAAAGCAGCGCCACCGACTCCTCAGAGTTATCCGTGACAGCAGTCACCGGCAGGCCCATGATGGTCATGTAGTAGCGCATGTAGCCGATCACGGGGACGGCCTCGAACATGCCCAGCAGGTAGATGCCATCGCTGCTCTCCAGCAGTGAAACCGTTTCCAGGAAATGGTCGGCGCGGTTGCGGCGCATCGTCTGCTCCAGGATGTTCACATCCATGCGCACTGCCCTGCCGGAGAAATCGTCGTCCACAGGAAGATAAAGCTGCCCCTCCACCTTTCCTCCCGGCGGGGCGCTGAGCATGCGGTGCTCGTCCCAGGCTGCTTTCATCATCTCCGGGAACCCGGAAAAGCCAAGATGCTGGGCGAAACGGACGACGGTGGAGCTGGTGGTGCCGGTAAGGCGGGCAAGCTCCTGGGCGGAAAGGACGGGAGCCTGGGACAGATGGTCGATCAGATACCGCGCGATGGACTTGCGCGATCTGGAGAAAGATTCGAAATCATCCTGAAGAACGCGCAGCAGGCTGCCTCTGGTGACCTTTGCTTTACGCCTGTCCCCCATCGTGGGCAAAGGTTACATCACAGGGAAAAAAGATGCAATTACGGAAGGATGCAAATGGGGATGCGGTCGCGGCACAGGGTCCGGGCTCCGGCAACCCGTCCTAGCACATGCCGACGTCCTGTTCCTTCTGCAGCTTCTTGCCCTCGGTCTGCAGCGCCGGGGCCACCATCACCTCGGCCTTCTGGAAGGCGTGGATGTTCTCGTATCCGCAGGTGGCCAGGGAGGTCTTCAGCGCTCCGAACAGATTGAGGGTGCCGTCGTTCTCGCGCGCCGGACCTACCAGAATCTCTTCCAATGAGGCCACGATGTTGGTCTTCACGCGGGTGCCGCGGGGAAGTTGGGGATGGAAGGTGGCCATGCCCCAGTGGTAGCCGCGGCCGGGAGCCTCCCTGGCGCGGGAAAGCGGCGAGCCGATCATCACCGCGTCGGCGCCGCAGGCGATGGCTTTGGCGATGTCGCCGCCGGTGCGCATGCCTCCGTCGGCAATGACGTTGACATAGTTGCCGGTCTCCAGCAAATGCTGCACCCGGGCTGCCGCCGCGTCGGCGATGGCGGTGGCCTGAGGCACGCCGATGCCAAGCACTCCCCGGGTGGTGCAGGCTGCGCCGGGGCCAACCCCGACCAGCACGCCGACGGCTCCGGTGCGCATGAGATGCAGGGCAGTGGTATAGGAGGCACACCCGCCCGTTACTACCGGAATCGGCAGCTCGGCGATGAACTTTTTCAGGTTCAGCGGCTCGACGACGCTGCTGACATGCTCGGCGCTCACCACGGTCCCCTGGATGATCAACACGTCCAGGCCGGCATTCAGAGCTGTCTGGTAGTACCCCGTGACTTTCTGGGGGGTCAGGGAGCCGGCGGCCAGAACTCCCTGGTCCTTGATCTCCCTGATCCGGCGGCTGATCAACTCTTCCTTGACCGGCTCCTGGTATATATCCTGGAGCCCGGCAGTGGCTTCCCGCGTGGGAAGCTGAGCGATCTTCTTCAGCTGCTCGTCAGCGTTTTCGTACCGGGTCTGGATGCCTTCGAGGTTGAGGACGGCCAGGCCGCCCAGCCTGCCCATGATTCCCGCCATTTTCGGATCGACTACTCCATCCATCGCCGAAGCCAGGCAGGGCAACTCCAGGGTGTGCGGACCCATCTGCCACGTGATGTCGATGTCTTCGACGTCGCGGGTGCGGCGGCTGGGCACTATGGCGATGTCATCAAGCCCGTAAGCCCGCCTGCCCTTCTTCCCCCTTCCGATCTCAACTTCCATATATCCTCCGCAACGCCGAATAGCCTGTAAAACCTGTCCAGCTCCGTGAATTAAATGGAAGCTGTTGCAGGATTTTATACCCTGCCCCCGCCGTGGGCAACCCGCAGGAATGGGGAATGCGGGCATGCCACGTCCCCGCCCGCGGTTCCAACCGGACCCAATGTCAGCTAAGATAAATAGACAGATTTCGAGGAGGCTTTCCGGAACGATGAGCGAGATAAAGATAGGAACGATGAGGGTCAAGGCGGGGCTGGCCGAGATGCTCAAGGGCGGCGTCATCATGGACGTAACCGATGCCGGGCAGGCAAGAATCGCCGAAGAAGCGGGCGCCTGCGCGGTCATGGCGCTGGAAAGGGTGCCTTCCGATATCCGCGCCGACGGCGGCGTGGCCCGCATGTCCGATCCAGGGAAGATCAGGGAGATACAGGAGGCCGTAACCATACCGGTGATGGCCAAGGCGCGCATAGGCCATTTCGTCGAGGCGCAGATATTGCAGGCGCTCGAGGTCGATTACATCGACGAGAGCGAAGTGCTTACACCCGCGGACGAAGCCAACCACATAAACAAATGGAATTTCACTGTGCCTTTCGTCTGTGGAGCCGTCAATCTCGGCGAGGCGCTCAGGCGCATCTCCGAAGGCGCGGCCATGATCCGCACCAAGGGCGAGGCCGGCACCGGCAATGTGGTGGAGGCAGTCAGGCACATGCGCACGATCAACGCCCAGATCAGGCAGCTGACCGGCATGGACGAAGACGAGCTGTTTAAGGCGGCCAAAGAGCTGCGGGCGCCTTTGGAGCTGGTCAAGTGGGTTGCCGAAAACGGCAGGCTGCCGGTAGTTAATTTTTCTGCGGGCGGGCTGGCGACACCGGCCGACGCAGCGCTGATGATGCAGTTGGGCGCCGAGGGCGTCTTCGTCGGGTCTGGCATCTTCAAGAGCGAGGACCCGGCCGCCCGCGGCAAAGCCATCGTCGAGGCCGCCACCCACTTCAATGATCCTGAGGTGCTGGCCCGCGTGTCCACCGGCCTGGGGTCCGCCATGGCCGGCCTGGAGATCGGGGAGATCGGCAAGGAGAATCTGATCCAGCACCGTGGCTGGTAGAAGCGCAACCTGGAATCGCTGTCGCCCCGGGCCATCCTGAATCGCTGTCACCCCCGGCCATCCTGAATCGCTGTCGCCCCGGGCCATCCAATATTCGTCAACCTGAGCGAAGCGAAGGCTCTCAGCTGAAAGATATCCGGACATGCCTCTCGATACCCGA
>JACUUL010000033.1 GCA_014859345.1 Thermoleophilia bacterium | reverse complement strand
TTCAGGCGGGGCCTCTTCGACGGCGTCTTTCAGCTCGGGCCCGGATGCAGCAGCGGTTTCAGCAGGCGCCTCCTCAGGTTCCGGGGCAGGCCTGTCGGGAAATACTTCTTCGCTTAGCCCCAGGCTGGAAGCCTCGGTGAATTGCTCTTCTTCCGCCGCTACGGTCTCAGCTGGAGCCGCCGCTTCGGCCTGTTCCTCCTCCCCGGCCTCTTCCTTTTCCTTTAAACGCTTGATGCTCAGCGAGAGGCGCCGCCGCTGCACGTCTATCTCGATAACCTTCACTTCGACCTCGTCGCCGACGGCGACGATCTCTTCCGGCTTTTCCACGTGATGGTCAGCGAGTTCCGAGATGTGGACCAAACCCTCGATGCCGTCGCTGATCTGCACGAAAGCCCCGAAACTCACGAGCTTGGTCACCTTGCCATGCATGATATCCCCCACGTTGTGAGCCTCCATGAGGCTCTTCCAGGGATCCTCTTGCGTCTGCTTGAGGCCCAGGGAAACCCGCTGGCGTTCCCGGTCGATGTCCAGCACCTTGACGCTGACCTCCTGCCCGACGCTGAGGACCTCGGACGGGTGGTTGACATGCCCCCAGGAAAGCTCGGAGATGTGAATGAGACCGTCGATGCCTTCCAGGTCCACAAAAGCGCCGAAATCGACAATGTTGGAGATCACGCCGGTGACCACGGCGCCGGGCTCGAGTTTCCCGAGTATCTGTTCCCGCACTTCCTTGCGCTCCTCCTCGAGGACGGCGCGGCGGGAAAGAACGACGTTATTGCGGTTACGGTTGAGCTCGATGACCTTGCAGGTGAGCGTCTGGCCCAGGTACTCGTCCAGATTCTGGATGCGGCGGATGTCCACAAGCGACGCCGGCAGGAAGCCCCGCACCCCAAGGTCCAGGATCAGGCCTCCCTTGACTACCTCGATTACCGAGCCTTCAATGGTGCTCTTCTGCTGCTCCACGTCTTCGATCTTCTTCCAGGCCTGCTCGAACCGGGCCCTCTTCTTGGAAAGAATAAGACGCCCTTCGGCGTCTTCCTTCTGCATTACCAACGCGTCGATTCTATCGCCGACGTTGACTTCTTCCTGGGTGCTGACAGACTTGCGGATGGACAGCTCGCCCGACGGGATCACGCCTTCGGACTTGTAGCCAATGTCCACCAGGATCTCGTCCTTGTCGATCCGGACAACCTCGCCGGTGACAATATCGCCTTCCTTGAAAATATTTATGGTGATATCGTAGTTGGGCTCTTCCTTCCCATCCACGATCTTGAGCAGTCCTCCACTCCCTTCGACAAGATTGACTTCTTCTTCTTCGGTTTGGTTGATCATGTGGCCGTTGATTCCTTTCTAAAAAATTTTGGCCCGCACAAGCGGCGACCGCTTTGCGTGCCAGAAGTTATTATACATAAGCGGCAAATAGGATGGAAGCAAGTGAGGAAAATTGTGGTGAGAATCCGTTTAGTTCCCGGCGGCGTTTTCTATTTGGCTCTAAGCCACGTGTCTCCCACTCCCAGGTCCGCCACCAGAGGCGGGTCCAGGGGCCAGGCAGTAGTCATCTCGCGCCTCGCCAGGTCAGCCACCACGTCAACCTCGGCCTCGGGCGACTCGAAGACCAGCTCGTCATGCACCTGCAGAACCAGGCGGGCGGTCGATCCCTTTTCGGCCAGCGCCCGGTGGCAGCCCACCATGGCCACCTTGATGATGTCGGCGGCGCTTCCCTGGATGACCGTGTTTACGGCCAGGCGCTCGCCCAGGCGGCGAATATGTTCCTCGCCGGCCCTGAGCTCTGGAATGGGACGGCGGCGGCCCATTATTGTTTTCACGTACCCGTCCTCGAGCGCCCGTTCCACTATGCGGTCCCGGAAGGCGGCTACATTCGGGTACCTTTCCAGGTAGGCGGCGATGTAGGCCCCGGCCTCCTCGCGCGAGATATCCAGCTGCTCGGCCAGCCCGAAGGCGCTTATGCCGTACATGATGCCGAAATTGACCGCCTTGGCGCGGCCGCGCTGCTCACCGTTCACTTCCTCCGGAGGCACCCCGAAAACCTCGGCGGCGGTATCACGATGCACGTCGCCGCCGGTCTTGAATGCCTGGCGCAGCTTGGACTCTCCCGACAGATGGGCCATGACGCGCAATTCGACCTGGGAGTAGTCGGCAGCGATCAGCTTATGGCCTTCCGCCGCGACAAAGCAGTCCCTGATCTTTTCCCCCAGGGGGGTCCGAATGGGGATGTTCTGCAGGTTGGGGTTGCTGGAGGAAATGCGCCCGGTGGCGGTGACTGTCTGGTTGAATGTGGTATGGATGCGCCAGGTATCGGGGTCAGCCAGCCGGGGCAGGGCCATGAGATAGGTGCCGGAGAGTTTTGTCAGCTCCCGGTAGGCCTCTATCTTCGGCACGACCGGGTGGACGTGCCTTAAGCCCTTCAGCACCGAGGCGTCCGTGGAATAGCCGGTCTTGGTCTTCTTGCCCGCCGGCAGGCCCAGGGTTTCAAAAAGGACGGCAGCCAGCTGCTGGGGGGAGTCGATGTTGAAGTCCCCGCCGCCGGCCATTTCCCTTATCTCATCGGCGAGCTGATCGATCTGGTCGGAGACTTTGGCGGCAAGTTCGCCCAGCCGGGCCAGGTCGATGCGGATACCGGTCCGCTCCATGTCCGCGAGGACGCGCACCAGGGGCATCTCCACCCTATTGAAAAGCCGGTCCTGGCCTTCCTCCTCGAGTTGCCGCATCTGGATCCGGGCCAGGTGATAGGTTTGCGCGGCGCGCGTTCCCAGGGCGCGCTCGCCCGGGCGTTCCGCCCGGGCGCCCACCAGGATGTTCGCCGAAGCAGCCAGCTGATCCGGTTTATACGTCCTGGCAAGCGGCCTGAGCAGGTATGCTCCTACCAGCGTATCGTGGGCGCAGTCAAGTGTGTTGGGCGCCAGAGCCAGCAGCGCCTTGTAATCATGACAGAGCAGGCGGGGGCAATCCTTCCCGCTGCCGGCCAGAGTGTTCAGGATCCCGGCCAGGCGTCCGGGTGACGTGATCGCCAGATGGATGGGTTCCCGGCCGGTGTAGAAAGCCAGCCGCAGATGCTCTCCCCGCAGTTCCCAGGCCAGGGACGCCGCTCCGGAGCCGGTGAGGACGCCGGCGAGCTCATCCACCTCTGTTTTTTCCAGGTCCAGCAGCTCGGCCGCTTCCTCGGGAGCCTCGAGCACGCCCATTTCCTCGAGTCGCTTGACCAAAGTATTGAATTCCAGGCGGGAGAGCACCTCGCGCAGACGGCTGCGGTCCGGCTCGTGAACGCCGGCCAGGGCTTCGGTGAAATTTACCGGGACTTCATCGTTGAGCATGGCCAACTCGCGGGAGAGGCGGGCCTGGCCGCCGTATTCCTCGAGCAAGCGGCGGCGCTTGCCTTTGAGCTCGCCGACGCGGTTTAAGAGCTCTTCTATACTGTCGTAATCGGCCAGCAGCACAGACGCTGTCTTGTCGCCGATGCCGGGCACGCCGGGTATGTTGTCGGAAACATCTCCCTTGAGCCCGATAAAATCGGGAATCTTCTCCGGAGGGATGCCGAAACGCTCCTCGACACCCTGCCGGTCGTAAACCTTCACCTCGGATATTCCCTTTGTGTTGGTCATCACATAGATGCCATCGCCAACCAGCTGGAGCGCGTCGCGGTCGGCGGTGACCACGACTGCCTTCTGACCCCGCTCCCGCGCCTCCCGGGCCAGGGTGGCCAGAATATCGTCCGCCTCGTACCCCTCCTTGCGCAGGCTCTCGAAGCCGAAAGCCTCCACCAGTTCACCGAAGCGTTCCAGTTGCATGCTGAGGCTGTCGGGGGTGGGCTTTCGGTTTGCCTTGTAACCGGCAAAGTCCTCATGCCGGAAGACCTTCTTGCCGGCGTCCCAGGCTACCACTATCGCTGCCGGGCGGTAATCGGCAAGGATCTTCGTCAGCATGGTGGAAAATCCGTACAGCGCGTTGGTGGGAAAACCATCGCTGGTGGCGATGGTCTCCGGCAGGGCGTAAAAGGCGCGGTAGGCAAGGCTGTTGCCATCGATCAGAAAGACGGCCCCGGAGATGTCGGGTTGCTGTCTTTTTTTGTCATTTCCGGTCATATTTGCTCATATCCGGGGAACGCTTGGAGGGAAACCCGGTCGGCAGGCATTTCACTCATTAACAGGAGCCCGGGTCATCAAGTCGGCGACGGCGGCGCGCACGTCCTTGCCCTCATAAATGACCTGGCAGACCTGCTCGGTGATGGGCATCTCCACACCCTGCCGGCGCGCCAGCTCGCGCACGGAAGCGGCGCTGGCCAGACCTTCGGCCACCATGCTCATCCCGGCTTCCGCCTGCTCCGGTGACATGCCGGTGGCGATCAGTTCTCCGGCCCTGCGGTTGCGGCTGTGGCGGCTGGTGCAGGTGGCGATGAGGTCGCCCATACCGGCCAGGCCGGAGTAGGTGCCGGGCCAGGCGCCCATGCTCGTTCCCAGGCGGGCCATCTCGGCAAGGCCCCTGGTTATCAGGGCGGCCTTGGCGTTATCGCCGAACCCCAGCCCGTCGCTCATGCCGGCTGCCAGCGCGATCACGTTCTTGGCGGCGGCGCAGAGTTCCACTCCTATGATATCCGTATTTACATACACGCGGAAGGCCGTCGTTGATATTTTTCCCTGGATTTGACACGCAAGATCCTTATCCGCGGCGGCAATGACCGATGCTGTGGGAATATCGGCTGCGACTTCCTCTGCGTGGTTCGGTCCCGAAAGCACCAGGACCCGGGTGTTCACCGGCGCCGGCAATTCCTCTTTCAGGACCTGGGAGAAGCGCTTGAGCGTGCCCGGTTCCAGGCCCTTGGTGAGGCTGAGGACTGCAGCCTGGGGGTTGACGCCGGGAGCCAGCTTGCGCATCACATCGCGGAAAGCCCGGCTGGGAACCGCCACAGCAGCCAGGTCCGACTTGCCGATCTCGTTGGCTTCGAATGAAGAAGCGGTCAGCTCCCGGGGGAGCTCGACGTGGCGCAGATAGTCCGGATTCCTGTGGTTGCGGTTGATCTTTGCGGCCTGCTCCGGGCGGCGGCAGATCAGCTCGGTTTTTATGCCGGCATTAGCAAGCAGGCGGGCGAACGCCGTGCCCCAGCTGCCGCCGCCGATTACTGACGCGTTCATTTCAGGCCTTTCCCCGTCATCCTCAGGAGCGCACCCCAAGGACCGGCTCAGGGGCCGCCGGTTTCGGTCCGGTTCCAGGGGAAGCTGACCCGGTTTTCATCGCCCCTGGCCAGCCGTCCCAGGTTCGATCTGTGGGCGTAGAATATCACGGACGTTCCCAGGAGGGTGAAGAATATGTATGGAGCAGGCTGGCCGGTAAGGATCGCCGCGACGCTCAGGGAGACGGCCGCGCTCAGGGACGCCAGGGAAACGTACCTGCCGGCCAACAGCACCAGCCAGAAGACCGCGAAGGCCAGCAGGAAAAGCAGCGGCATCAGCGCGATAACAGCGCCGCCGCCGGTTGCCACGCCCTTGCCGCCCCTGAACTTCAGGAACAAAGGCCAGGTATGGCCTGCCACGGCGGCGCCGGCCGCCAGTACCGCAACCAGCGCGGCGCTTTCCCCCAGCGCCAGTCGCAGAACCAGAAAAACGGGCAGAAAACCCTTGGCCAGATCGCCGGCGAACACCAGGATGCCGGCCTTCTTCCCGAGGACACGGAAAACATTGGTGGTGCCGATGTTTCCGCTGCCGCTTTTACGCACGTCCACTCCAAAGATCCCTTTGCCCACCACGAGAGCGAAGGGCACCGAGCCCAGCAGGTAGGCAGCGAACATGATGATAATTGTTAACAGCATTACGGCTCCTGTGCGGCGCGGAAGGGTCTGTTAAAGTTCATCCCGAACGCCGGCGCCATGCAAACCGTGGGACACGACCCTCGTTTCCCCGCGAAACGTCAGGATAAGAATTTTCCTGTGTAAATGAGGCTATATCCCTGAATTTCCACGCGGGGAAGCTCATCACTCCTTTTTCCCCCTGAACTGGATGACCAGGGGGCAGCCATGATAGCCGAACCGCTCCCGCATCTCGTTTTCCAGATAGGTCGCGTAGGCCTTCCGGAGCAGGCCTTTGTTATTTACCTGGATGACGATGCGCGGCGGCGCCGTGGCTGGCTGGCTGATGTAGTACATCTTCAGCTGCCGGCCCCTGATGATCGGCGGCGGATGCGCCGTTTTGACCTCTTGCAAAAATCTGTTAAGTTCCCGTGTGGGGATGCGCGACGTATAGAGTTCGAAAAGATGCCGCACCAGCGGCAATATGTTCCTGACCCCGCGGCCGGTCCTTGCCGACGTCGCCAGAAACGGCGGCTTGAGCGTGGTCTTGCGGGCCAGCCTCCACTGCATGTCTTTTAGATCCAGCTGCTCCAAATCCCACTTGTTCAGGAGGATGGCGGTGGCGCATTTCCTTTTCATGGCTTCGTCGATTATGGTGAGGTCGTAGTCCGTCAGCCCCACGGTTGTATCGATGAGTATCAGCGCCACCTGCGCCCTTTCCATTGCCGTGAGGGCCCGCACCCGGCTGTAATATTCGATGCCGCCCTCCAGCTTGCCCGGTCTCCTGAGGCCGGCGGTGTCGATGAAGCGGTAAATATCGCCCTCCAGTTCCACAACCGTGTCGATTGTGTCCCTGGTCGTTCCGGGCTCCGCGGCGACTATAACCCGGTCCTGGCCCACCAGGCGGTTCATCATGGACGACTTGCCGGCGTTGGGCCGGCCCACCATGGCCACCTTTATCTCTTCGCGCTCCTCTGCTTCGAGCATGGCGCCGCTTTCTTCCAGGCGGCCGACGATAATGTCCAGCAGGTCGCCGCTTCCGGTTCCGTGCAGGGCGCTTACCGGCACTGGCTCGCCCATGCCCAGGGCGTGGAATTCGTGGATGAGGTCGACCCGGCCGAAATCGTCGATCTTGTTGACTGCCAGGATCGCCGGCCGGCGGCTGCGGCGCACCATGTTAGCCAGGTCCTCGTCTCCGGGACCGATGCCGGTGGAGCCGTCTACGACCAGCAGGATGAGAGCGGCTTCATCGAGGGCCGCCACAGCCTGGGCCCGCACCTGTCTCGCCATCTCGCGGCGGTCGGTGGTGTCAACGCCGCCGGTGTCTATCAGGATAAAGGAACGGCCGGTCCATTCGGCCAAGACCTCCTTGCGGTCGCGGGTGACCCCCGCGATCTCGTGCACCACAGCCTCCCGCTTGCCCGAAAGGCGGTTAAGCAGGGTGGACTTGCCGACATTGGGATAGCCGACTATGGCGACTTTGGGGAGCATGGCCATGAAGGGATTTTATCAAAGGGAGCTTGCGGGAACGGGCGGAGTTTATTCTAGGCGGCCTTCACGGCGACGCCGCCCAGGGCCCGCTTCAGGCCATCCAGGGTAAGTCCATCTAGAAACCGTGGGCCGTCCTGTCCGTCACCTGACAGGCAAAAACGCGGGATGATGAGCAGATCCCCCCGCGACAGTCCCGCCTCCCGGGCGGCCGCGACGATGTCGCGGCCGCCCAGCAGGCCGGTCACAGAAACGTGCGCGCCAAAGGTCCGGTTCTCAGCTACCAGCGGCCTGATATCGTGTCCCCGAGATTCAGTCAAGCGGTCGCAGGCGTTCCCGATGAGGCGCCGCGCCAAAGTGCCGGACAGGAGGCAGGCGCACTCCGGCTTTCTGATTTCCCCCAGCAGGCCGGCGATTATCCGCTCGAATTCTTCCATAAAGCTGGTCCCGATGCCGATGCCGTTCTGGTACTGGGGGAAGCCATCGTAGGTATCGGGCGGCGGCAGCGGCAACCCCGCCCGCAGGTACAGTTCATCCGCGGCATAGACAAAGCCGTGGCCATGTTCGCGGCGATGGCGCTCCTGGCAGCCGGTGATCGACTCGATGGCCGCCTCGCTGTCCGCCGCCGTCACAGGCCTGAGCATCCGTCCGGCTCCGCCCGCCACCGGAATTGGGCCGCTTCTTCTTATAAATCCGGGATCGAGCGCCACCGGCACAACGCCGACGCTGTTAACTGCCTTGAATTCCTCCGCCAGCGCCGTCATGGTCCGCTCCAGCACCGGCCCGTCATTTATTCCCGGGCACAGCACCACCTGGATATTGGTCATGATGCCTTCTTCTCCCAGGCGCCTGAGCAGCCTCAGGCCCCGGTCCGCGTCTTCCTCACTGACGCCCATCAGCATCGACCTCACACCCGGATCGGTGGCATGCACCGAAACATGGAGGGGGCTCAGGCGCTGGGAGATGATTCGCCTGACATCGTCCTCCGCCAGATTGCCCAGGGTGATGAAGTTCCCGTAGAGGAAGGACAGGCGAAAGTCATCATCGCGAAAATATAGCGGTTTTCTCAGGCCGCCGGGAAGCTGGTCAACGAAGCAGAATCGGCAGCGGCAGCGGCAGGCCAGAACGCGGTCGAATACGGGTGAGGAAAAAGACAGGCCGGGATCCTCGCCTGGCCTCACCCTCAACCTGATCTTTATCCTGTGGCCGTCCCGTTCCGCCTCGAGCTTGTTGATCCCGTCCTCGAGGCAGAACCGGTAATCAATAATATCACGGAGTCGGCACCCGTTGAGGAAGAGAAGCCGGTCACCCGGCCTGAAGCCCGCCTCCCTGGCAGAGCTGCCCGCCGCCACCGCGTTGACGCGGCCCGCGCCTGCCGGTTTTTTTTCAGGATAAATCAGATCGGAGGGTTTAGCGCTTGAATTTTTAAATCCCCGGATAGGGCTCCGGATATGCATACATCATTCCGCAGGCGTCAAGGGCAACAGCATACGTCGTGGACTTGTAACTCGCTATCCCGGCGGGAACCTGATACGTCAATGTAAAGACGGCCTCCGCTCCTTCCGGTATGTCGCCGACCGTCACGGGCAATGAGATAGTGCTCACGCTGTTGGTATTTGCGCTGCCAACGATGCTGACGTCATAAGCGTTATGAGCTGCGTTGTGGATGGTCCAGTCCACCGAAAGCTCCCTCAGTTGATAGTCGGCATAAGTGGCCCAGTACGGCTGGGGAGAGCTCAGGCTCAGTTGAGGCTCTCCGCACAGGGAGGCCATATTCAGCTTGCCGCTGCCAAAGACGTTGTCTTTTCCCGGCGCACCAAGGTCGGTTGATCCGGATTCCAGCCTATCCTGAATCAACGCCGGCGTATATGTGAAGTCAGAGCTCTTCAGCAGCGCGGCGGCTCCGGCCGCGTGTGGCGCCGCCGCAGAGGTCCCCCAGAAACCCTGAGGTCCGTACGTGACGGTCGAAACCCTGTCCGGCGCCACAATATCAGGCTTTATGCGCCCGTCCCTGGTGGGACCCTGGGAGCTGAAGTTTTCGATGACCGTGCTGCCCACAGGCACCGCGCCCACGGTCATGGCATGCGGTGAATCCGTGGGCTGACCGCCCAGGCTGCCTGCCGCCACCCGGTACTGAAGGGAGTAGGGATAGGAGTACAGATGAAAATTAGCATCGCCGGCGGCGTCGTAATTTTCGATGGCCACCCAGTACCGGCCGCCTTTGCCCGGCGGCACGAAATAATGAAGCTCCTCAGCGGGCGGCTGGGTTCCGGTTTGCCAATTCACGCCCGCCGCCACTGCCTGTTGCGGCGGGCCGGCGTAAACCAGATACATGTCATAATCCTGATCCGTGACCGGCCACCGGTCCCAGGTCAGGTACAAACTGATAAATGTTCCCGAGGAGGCGTTAAGGTCGTTGCCGATGTCGCCTGCAGCAAATTCGTGCAAGTCATCGCCGTCAGTATCGACAAAGATGCCGCTCCAGTGGGCCTGGGCCGAGTTCCCGGCGGCATTGACCCAGTTAATGCCGGCGTTTCGGGCCTGCTCGACCATGTCATTTATGATGCCCTGGCCATCGCCCCTGAAGACACTGAAAAATCCCCACGACGCGGAAATCACATCAACGTCCTCGTCAATGAGGTAGTCGATGGCGTTGCCCAGCTCCACGTCGGTGCTGAAGTTAACCAGATAAAGCTGCGCGCCGGGGGCGACGTCATGCACGATCTCGGCGCAGCCGGTGCCGTGAGGCTCGCCTCCGCCGGTGATGTCTCCGTCCGCCCTGAAGGACATCGTGATCACGCCGGCGGGCAGCTCGCCTTCAGCGATTCTCTGTTGATAGCCGGAGAACCCGGGGTCAAGGACGGCAATCTTGGCTCCGGCGCCATCGCGGCTGTTCGCATGCCATTCATCGGCGCCGATATCCGCTACCCCTTCGGAAATAACAAACGGGGTCGGCCTGCCGGGCTCCCTGATGTAATATACGGACGGCAGGCGTGACAGGCTCTTGATCTGTCCCACCGGAATGGCCATCTGGATCAGATGGCCATGCGTGGACTGAATCTCAGCGCCGCGGGAAACGGCATTGGATGCGGCGGCGGCAACGCTGCCGGGCAGGCGGGAGGATTCCAGCACCACCGTGACTTTACCGTTCCTGAGCTCGAGTCCCCGCTTCTCGGCAAAATCCGTGGCGGCAGCGGATCCCTCTTCCGACTCGATCGTGGCCAGTTCAGCCAGAGAAGATTGCATTCCCCCAGAAATTTCTTTGGGCGGTTTGCTCGATTCTCCCGGAAAGACGTTTCCGTCCTCGGCGGCAGACAGGGCGCCCGCGAAAACAAGCGCCAAGAGCAAAAGGATCGCCAGAACCGGATAAATTCCCCTGGCCTTCGCGCGCATGATCCTCCTGAACGTCTTCAGGGCTGCCGCTCCGGCTTGGCCGAAGAGGACTTTCAGCAGTGCCGGCACCCCAGAAAAAAAACACAAAGTCTAAAAGATTCTACCAGTAATGTAGCTAATTAAACAGAGAAAGATGATTTACAGGCAGGGACGGAAGACTATCAGCCTGGGGTTTCCCCTCTGTTTGGCATTTTTCGGGCACGGGAATGAAAATCCCCGGGGGCGGCGCCGACGTTTAGCACTTGGGGCGACTGTTAATAATTAATAAGCAAGCCCGTTAAGGAATTCCGGTCGTCATGGTGCTGCGATGCCCTGATTTTATTATTATTTGTTACTATCGGGTGCGCGAGGGCTACAACAAACCGAATACATGGAGCCCAGATGGCAGATACCACCAGCAAGGCCACCATCCTGGTCCGACCGCCAGACAGCATCTACGAGGCAGGTGGACGCATAGAGAATGGCACGTTTCAGGGGCGCTGGCACTTTTCCTTCGACCAGTACACCGAACGCGATTACAGCCATTTCGGGTCGCTGCGCGTGTTTAACGACGACACGCTTTCTCCCGGAGCCAGATGGCCGCTTCACCATCACCGCAACATCGAGGTAGTGACCTACTGCGCCGGAGGCGTCTTCCGGCACGCGGACGAGCGAGGCCCCGGCGGCATCCTCAAGAAAGGGTGGGTCCAGCACACCACCGTGGGCTGCGGCATATCTCACGCGGAGATAAACGACAGCAATGACGCGCCCATGCGGTTCATCCAGATGTGGTTTTTGCCATCGGAAACCGACCTGGAGCCGTCAGTTGAGCAAAAACAGGTGCGAAGGGAGGAGCGCACCAATCTGCTGCTTCCCCTGGTGTCCAACGATCATTCCGACGCCCTGCCCATTGTCTCAGACGCCAAGGTTTTTGCCAGCTACCTGGAATCGGGCAGGAAGCTGGTTCATCACCTGGGAACGGGCCGGGGCGCCTACCTGTACATACTGGAAGGGGGCCCCGTCCGGCTGAACGGAGAGTCGCTGCCGGAACTGGCCGCGGCCAAAATCATCGGCGGCGAATCGGAGATGGATCTTGTCGCCCGGGAAAACACTGAACTGCTGCTTGTCGAAGTCCCCCTGGCAGTCAGCAACCGCATGGGAATCTGATTCTTTCCTGCTCGACCCGGGCATTGTCTTTCGCCAAATCCAGACCGGGCTGGCCATGAACCGCCCTTCCTGTCTCCGTTTTCCTGTTTTCAAATACGGGCATTAAAAGCAATTATCATTTGAAAAACTTTTAAGAAGCCGCTTAGCGTGAAATGGTGTGACGAATCGCGAAAAAAGGGTTCCTTGAGGATACTGTCAATAAACAGCGGTTCATCAAGCCTCAAATTCGCGGTCCATGAGCTGGACCCGAAAGGGAAAGGGACGGCCGTCGCGGGCGGCAAGATGATCCGCATCGGGCGGCCGGACAGCTTGTTCATTGATCTGGAATCTGGCGCTGAGGAATCTTTCCGGCAGGTTCCCCTGCCGGACCACAAAGCGGCTCTGGAAAGCCTGGTTCGCTATCTCCGCGAGCAAGAGATCAAGGAAACCATCCAGGGCATCGGCCACCGCCTCGTTCATGGCGGGCCCGTATATCAGTCGCCCCGGATTGTGACGGCCGATACTTTCACCGGGCTAAGAGATTTGATCCACCTTGCTCCCGAGCACATGCCGGAGCAGCTTATGGCGGTTGAGTTTTTTGGACGGCTCTTCCCGGCGACCAGGCAGGTCGCCTGTTTTGACACTTCATTCCATAAACAAATGCCCCGTGTGGCCAGGATATTTCCTCTGCCGGGCCGCCTGGAAAAGGCAGGCGTGGTGCGCTACGGATTCCATGGGCTTTCTTGTGAATCGATCCTTCACAAACTGATGGAGGAAAAGCACGGGCTGATGCCCGCCAGGATGGTCATCGCGCATCTGGGAAACGGCGCCAGCATGACGGCCGTCAAAAGCAGCCGGAGCGTCGACACCACCATGGGATTCACTCCGGCAGGCGGACTCATGATGAGCACGCGCTCCGGCGATCTTGACCCGGGCGTTATCTTTTATCTTCTCCGGGAACAAGAGATCGGCACGGAAAAACTGGCTGAAATTATCAACAGCCAGTCCGGGCTGCTGGGAGTGTCGGGGATCTCGGGCGACATGGAACAACTGCTCAAGGAAGAACAGCGCCAGCCCGGAGCCGCCGACGCAGTAGCGCTTTTTTGCTACCAGGCCAGAAAATACCTGGGCTCCCTCGTGTTTGCCCTGGGGGGAATCGACCTCCTGGCGTTCACGGGCGGCATCGGTGAGAAGTCGCCGGCCATCCGCGAACGGATTTGCGCGGATCTGGGCTTCGCGGGCATCACGCTAAGCGGTGACTTGAACGGCAGAAACGCCGGCACTGTTTCCGCGCCCGGCGCCCCGGTTGAAGTGCGTGTCATCGAAACAGACGAAGAATTGATGATCGCCCTGCATACAGCGAAATTACTGGAGGAATGATGGCCGACAGCGTCAAATCACCTGAAACAGGAACCGGGGTTTCTGAAGGACGGCTGGCATCGCTGCATCGTTACTGGCAGGCCGTGAATTATCTTGGAGCCGCGCAGCTTTATCTAAAGGAAAACCCGCTGCTCAAAGAGCCTCTCAGGCCGGAGCATATCAAGCCCCGTTTGCTGGGACACTGGGGCACGCAGCCGGGACTCAATTTTATTTACGCGCACCTCAACCGGCTGATTCAGGACACCGAAGCCTCCATTCTGCTCGTGGTTGGACCCGGGCACGGGGCGCCGGCGATCCTGGCCAATCTGTATCTGGAAGGCTCCCTGGCACATCATTACGAAGGCCTGGGTCTCGACATGAACGGGCTAAAAACGCTGATGCGCCAGTTCTCCTGGCCGGAGGGCGCCCCAAGCCACATCTTTCCGGGAACCCCGGGAACCATCCAGGAGGGAGGCGAGCTGGGTTACTGCCTCTCCCACGCTTTCGGAGCCGTCCTTGATAATCCGGATCTGATCAGCGTCTGCATCGTCGGGGATGGCGAAGCCGAAACCGGTCCGCTGGCGACATCCTGGCATTCAAATAATTATCTGGATCCGGTCGGGTCGGGAGCGGTGCTGCCGATTCTGCACCTGAATGGCTACAAAATCGGCGGACCCACGATCATGGGCCGGATGAGCGACGATGAGCTGCAAAGACTCTTTTCCGGGCTGGGTTACCGGGCAAGGATGGTTGCCGGAGATGATCCCCCGCGGATGCACCGGTTGATGTGGGAAGCCGCCGACTGGGCTTACGGCGGGATCCGCGACATTCAGAAATCGGCCCGGGCCGGCAAAAACAGCCGCCGGCCGGCCTGGCCTTTGATCATCCTGCGCACTCCCAAGGGGTGGACCGGCCCGGAGGATATCGACGGCCGCAGAATCGAGGGCAATTTTCCCTCGCACCAGCTTCCCGTCACCGACCCGGCCAACAACCCCGAACACCTGAAGCAGCTTCAGGAATGGCTGAGGGGCTATCATCCCGAAAGCCTTTTTGACGAGGCCGGCCGGCCTTTGCCCGAAACCATCGCCGTGTGCCCGCAAGGCGGACTGCGCCTTGGCATGAACGCGCACGCCAATGGCGGCGAACTCTTGATCCCGCTCAGGCTGCCGCCATACGAGAAATACGCTTTGAAAGTCACCACTCCGGGCAAGGAAAGGGCCAAGGCCACCACCGAGCTGGCCAAATTCCTCAGGGATGTATTCAGGGAAAACGAACAGGCGAGAAATTTCCGTTTCTTCTGTCCCGACGAAATTACCTCCAATCGCATGCAACCCATTTTCGAAGCCACCTCGAGGGCTTTCGTTTTACCCGTGATCGACACGGACGAGCATCTCGCGCCGGAAGGCAGGGTCATGGAGATCCTGAGCGAGCATACTTGCGAAGGCTGGCTGGAAGGCTATCTGCTGACCGGCCGTCATGGAATTTTCGCCTGCTACGAGGCCTTTATTCCGATTGTTGATTCCATGTTGAACCAGTACGCGAAATGGCTAAAGGTCTCGCATGAGATTCCCTGGCGGGCGCCGCTGGCTTCTCTTAACTACCTGCTGACCTCTCATGTGTGGAGACAGGACCATAACGGCTATTCGCATCAGGTTCCCAGCTTCATAGATAACGTGGTCAACAAAAAGGGTTCTGTATCGAGGATCTACCTGCCTCCGGACGCAAACTGCCTGCTGGCCGTCGCCGACCGCTGTCTGAAAAGCCGCGATTACGTGAACCTGATCATCGCCTCCAAGAATGCCGAGCCGCAATGGCTCGACATCGAGAGCGCCCGCCGCCATTGCGACCAGGGGGTCTCGGTCTGGGAATGGGCCGGCTACGGATCCGAAAGCGCCGACGTGATCCTGGCTTGCGCCGGCGACATTCCCACGGAGGAGACACTGGCGGCAGCCACGCTGCTCAGGAAAGAGTTTCCGGAGCTGAATTTCCGGGTGGTCAATGTCGTGGACCTGTTTTCGATCATGTCCCATCGCGACCACCCCCATGGGCTGGACGATGAGAATTTCGTGGAGATTTTTACCGAGGACAGGCCAGTTATCTTCGCTTTTCACGGATATCCTCACGTGATCCACGAATTGATTCATCACCGGCCCAATCCCGCCAGATTCCACGTTCACGGTTACATGGAGGAGGGGTACACCACGACGCCTTTTGACATGCTGGTCCTCAACAACATGAGCCGGTACCAGCTGGCCATCGCGGCGGCGATGAGGGTCAAGAGATTAAACTCCCTGGCCGGCGACATGATCGACATCTTCAAGGACCGCTTGCGGGCGCACAAGCGTTACATCAGGGAGAACAACCAGGACCTGCCGGAGGTTGTCAACTGGTCCTGGAGCCGGCCCGGCTGACCAGGAAAGCTTCCGCCTCAGGACGATTTCCGGCGGCTCCGGATGCCTTCAATCCATCTTGCCGCTGCTTCCATCTGCTCCGGCGGCGTGGAAGCGCCGGCGGTAATTGCTACCGTTGCGGCCTGCTCGAACCATTCGGGCTTGAGCTCGCCCACATCCTCGATGTGGAAGGTGCGCGGCTGCACCTGTCGGCAAAGCTGGGCAAGGCGGGTAGTGTTGGCCGAATTGCGGCCGCCGATCACGACCACCGCGTCGGCCTTGCGGGCCAGCTCCAGCGCCTCGTCCTGGCACTTCCGGGTAGCGTTGCACATGGTGTTGTGGACAAGCAGCGACCGGCAGGCCGGCGCCAGCCGCTTGACCAGCTCCGCAAGGTTGGCGCTGGCTTGCGTGGTCTGCACAACCACGCCCACACTCTTGCCCCTGACCGTCCTCAGGTCGAGTTCCTCCGCATTTTCCACTACCCGGGCCTTGTCCCCGGCGTGCGCCAGCAAGGATACCACTTCGGGATGCTCGTGCTCCCCCAGAACAACGGGCAGATAACCCTGCTCCCGGAGGGATGAGGCCTTCTCCTGAGCCACTTTGACATACGGGCAGGTGGCATCAACGATCGACAGGCCGCCCTGGCGGGAGTCAGCGATGACCTGGGGCGTGACGCCGTGGGTCCTGAGGATTATGGTGCTGCCGCGGGGTATGCCCATGAGGCTCTCCACTGGCGAGACTCCGGCCCGGGCCAGCTCCCTGACCACTCCGGGATTATGGATTATCGGCCCCAGGGTATGGATGGTGCCGCTGGCGCCGGTTGCGGCCTCGTGGGCGATATTGAGCGCCCGCTGCACTCCATAGCAATAGCCTCCGTGCCTGGCTATCAGAACTTTCATAACGCGTCCACGGCCTCCTGGATGCGCCGGGTGGCCTCATGAGAGGCCCGTCCCCGGGACATCGCGCCTATCTCCAGGTCCACCGGCGGGCCCACCGACAGAATAACTCGCGGCCTCCCGGGCCTGAACCGGCGCATGATCTTTTCGTTTCCACTGACTCTGATGGGGATGACAGGGACCCCGGCCCCGACGGCAAGCATCCCCACTCCCGGCTGGAATTCTCCCAGTTGCCCTTCCCGGAAGCGCGTCCCCTCCGGGAAGATTCCCACTACCCAGCCCTGGTTCAGCAGCTCCCGGGCCCGACGGACTGCCTGCCGGTCTGCTCCTCCCCGGTATACCGGAAAACCGCCCAGCCTCTCCACCAGCCAGGCGAGTCCCGGCTGCCAGAGCTCGGCCTTGGCCATCCAGCGAATCACGCCCGGATAGCTGATGCCGAGGATGCACGGATCAAGGTTGCTGGAGTGGCTGGATGCCAGGATGGCCGGCCCCCGCCGGGGGAGATTCTCCCCTCCCCTGACCTCGCATCCGTAAAGCAGCCGCAGGGGCGTGGTGAGAATTATCCTGGTCACCCCGTAAACAAAGGGCGAATATCTATCGCCTGGAGTCAACAATCTCAGCTACTTTGCCAACAACCTGGTCTATAGTCAAATCTGTCGTATCGACGGTCACTGCGTCCTCCGCCGCCACCAGTGGCGCCACCGGGCGGCCTGAATCAAATTCGTCCCGGGCAGAGATCTCCTTTTCCATCTTCTCCTGGGAGATGTCATGTCCCTTTTCCTCCAGCTCCAGCCGCCGCCTTCTGGCCCGCTCGGAATTGGCGGCCGTCAAAAAAATCTTGACCTCAGCCTCCGGCCAGACCACCGTGCCGATATCCCGCCCGTCGGCCACCATGTCCCCGGCGGACATCAGCTGCCGCTGCCGCCGGACCATCTCCTCGCGCACGCCGGCGTGCGCGGACACCTCCGACACTTTCCGGTTAACCTCCGGCGAGCGAATCTCCTCGGTGACCTCGCGGCAACCGGCGAACACCCGCGGCATCCCATCGGGACCGGGCTGGAAGGAAACCTCCATGTAGCGGGTCAGCTGTTCGAGCTGACCGGCATCCGAGGGATCGATGCCCTGCTCCAGGGCCAGCAGCGTCAAAGCCCGGTACATGGCCCCGGTGTCCAGGTATGTCCATCCGTAGCGACCCGCCAGCAGGCGGGAGATAGTGCTCTTGCCGGCGCCGGCCGGTCCGTCAACGGCCACTATCATCTCATGCCTCCGCTCCCGGATTCCCGGCCCTCAGGGCGGCCAGGCTCTTCTCGAACCCGGGAAAAGATACGGCCACGCATCCGAAACCGATCACATCGATTCCCTCCCGGGAGGCAAGACCCGCGACCGCGCCCAGCATGGCCATGCGATGGTCGCCCATGCTCTTGACGGCGCCGCCTCCGATACCCTCCCCTCCTTTGACGAAAAAACCCTCATAGGTGGCCTTGATGTCAACTCCCAGCGACTTGAGGTTGACAGCCAGCCAGCTGAGGCGGTTCGATTCCTTTACCCTCAGTTCGGCGGCGCCCCGCACCACGGTGTCTCCCCGGGCATAAGCGCCCAGCAGCGCCACCAGCGGCAGCTCGTCTATGCAGCGGCCGGTGATCCCGGGGTCCACCTCCACGCCGTGGAGGTCCGCTGACCGCACGATCATATCGGCGACGAGCTCCCCTCCCGCCCATCGCTCGTTGCTGAGCCTGATGTCCGCGCCCATCTCTTCCATGATATCGAGAAGGCCGGTGCGGGTGGGATTCACGCCCACTCCTTCCAGGGTTATTTCCGACCCCGGCACCAGCGTGGCCGCCACGATAAAAAAAGCCGCTGATGAAAAATCTGCCTCGACATCAACAGACTCAAGGCTCAGCCGGTCCGGAGGGTAAACCACCGCCTTCAGTCCCTTCTTCTCCATGCGGACGCCGGCCCCGGACAGCAGGATCTCGGTGTGATCGCGGCAGGCAAGCGGTTCGGTCACCGAGGTGGGGCCGTCTCCGAACAGGCCCGCAAGCAGCACCGTGGACTTTACCTGGGCGCTGGCCATGGGAAGCTCGTAGTCGATCGCCTTCACCGGACCGCCGGTGACGGCCAGCGGGGCGTAATTGCCCTCCCCGGCCTCCACATTGACGCCCATGAGCCTGAGCGGGGTCACGATCCGGTCCATGGGCCGCCTCCGGATGCTGGCGTCTCCGTCCAGCACGAAAGTGCCCTTCTGTCCCGCGAATATGCCCGGCAGAAGCCGGATGGAAGTGCCCGAATTGCCGATGTTTATGGCTTCGGCCGGCGCGCTGAGGCCGCGGAGGCCCGCGCCGTGCACCACCGGGTCGCCTTCCTCCAGGTTGTCCACGCGCACGCCGCAGGCGGCGATGGCCTTGAGTGTGGCATTCGTGTCATCGGCCCGCAGGTAGTTGTTTATCACGCAGGGAGAATCACAAACGGCCGAGATTATGGCAGCCCTGTGAGAGATGGACTTGTCGGCCGGAACCCGTACCGTCCCTCTCAGCCCGTCCCTGGCCGGCTCAAACCTGACAGACCTGTCCGCCATCGGCTACCCCGCCTCCGCGTCTGAAAACGGCACGGAAACCGCGTCGTAGCCGAGCTTCCTGAGGATGGCCACCGCGTGCTCGCCGGTCTCTCTTCCCGAGACCACAAGCGACAGCACGCCGCCCTGCTCGAGGCTGATGCGGTGGAACGAGAGGTCGTCTATGTTTATGCCGGCATTGCCCAGAGCCACCGTGACCTGGCTGAGAACCCCTGGCCGGTCCGGCACCGGCACCTTGACAACAAACAGATCCAGCGGCTCAAGATGCTCGGCCTCCAGCATGCGGTTGCGGTTGGCAGCAGCTTCAGCAATCATCTCCGCCAGAAAATTCTCGTCTCCTTCCGTCAGAGCCTGTTCGATGCGCTCCATGCTTCCCCGGAGCTGACGCAGGGATTCGGCCAGCCAGCGGCGATTCTCCATGAAGATATCGGTCCAGATTCCGGGATTGCTGCCGGCCACCCGGGTCAGGTCCCGAAAGCTGGGGCCGGCTGAAAGCAGCGCCTCGCGGCCGTCCAGGCTCAGGCTCCCTGCCTGGTTCATGGCGGCAATTGCCAGGACGTGGGGCATGTGGCTCACCAGCGCCATGATCCGGTCGTGCGCGTTTGGATCGATGGCCGTGGGAAGCGCGCCCACTCCGGTGAGAAACCCGTGCAGCCTTTCGTAATGAGCCGGCTCCAGGCCGGGACCAGAGGTCAAGAAGTAAGTAGCCTTGTCAAAAAGATCCGCCCGGGCATTGCGGACCCCGGAAGTTTCGGCGCCGCAAACGGGATGACCGCCTATGAACCTCATTTCTTCCATTGAGGTCAGCGCCGCCATAAGGCCGGATTTCGTGCTGCCCATGTCGGTGACGATGCATCCGGATCCGGAAGCGGCTAGCGCCCGGCGGGATACCTCCAGGATGGTGCGCACCGGAGTGGCCACGAAACATATGTCCGCGCGCGAAGCGGCCTCCTCCACACTGCCGGCCGTATCGGTGACGGCGCCGATTTGCCGCGCTTCATCCAGAGTGCGCGGGGAGCGGCTGTATCCCACCACGCTGCCCACGCCCAGACGCTCGCGGGCCGCCAGGCCCATGGAACCGCCCATGAGGCCGACCCCGATGATGGAAACGGTACTGTTGGAGTAGTCATTCACGGCAGGCCTTTTTCGCCTTTAGCCACTTGCGGCAAGGCCGCTCATTCAGGACATTCGCTTGCCGGCCATTTTCACATAGCGGACAATCTCAGCGGCAAAGGCGGCGAATTCATCAGTAGGCAGCGATTGCGATCCGTCGCAGAGCGCGTTTTCCGGCTCTGGATGGGTCTCCACAATCAGGCCGTCGGCGCCCACGGCCACGGAAGCCAGTGACAACGGCAGAACCAGGTCCCGCTTGCCCGTGGCATGGCTGGGATCGACCACCACCGGGAGATGGCTGGATTTCTTGATGACCGGAATGGCGGACAGGTCCAGGGTGAAACGGGTGGCCGTCTCGAAAGTGCGGATGCCCCGCTCGCAGAGAATCACTTTGTCGTTGCCCTCCTTGAGCACGTATTCCGCCGCCATCAGCAGCTCCTCGACAGTGGCGCTCATGCCGCGTTTAAGCAGGATCGGGCGCTCCACTTTTCCCACCTCGGAAAGCAGGTTGAAATTCTGCATGTTCCTGGTGCCAATCTGGATGACATCGGCATACCTGAGCACAATCTCCACGTCCCGGGGATCCATAAGCTCGGTGACGAGCGGCAAACCCGTTTCTTCGCGCGCCTGGGCCATTATCTTCAGGCCATCCTCTCTCATGCCCTGGAAACTGTAAGGTGAAGTGCGCGGCTTATAGGCTCCTCCCCGGAGCATGGAGGCGCCGGCTGCCTTGGCCTGGCGCGCCGCTCTCATGTACTGTTCCTCGCTCTCCACGGAGCAGGGGCCGGCGATCAGGGCGAACACGCCGCCGCCCAGAGACCGGCCATTAACGTCGATAACAGTGTCATCGGGGTGAAGCTGGCGGCTGACAAGCTTGTATGGCTTGAGAATCGGCAGAACCTTGTCCACCCCGGGCATGGCCTCCAGCGGCAGGGTGGCGATCACGGAATCGTCGCCGATTGCGCCTACAATCGTCACGTATTCGCCCTGGGAGATATGCGCCCGGGCGCCGACGCTGCCGATGCGTTCCGCGACATGCCGGACCTGCTCCTCGGTGGCGTCGGGTTTCATCACTATCATCATTCAGGCTACCTCCACCTTTTGAAAAATGTGCGAATAACGTGCACGGGAAATGCGGGCATGATGCACTAAAGCATGCGCGCGGCGGCGATTGGACGCGTCGCCGCAAAAAGGTATTCTAACATTACCCCAGCAGGAAGGGAAAAGAGGCAACCGCGGGCATGAGGACAAAAAGAAGCCCCAAGTAACCTTTGGATTTCTCCTCCGACTTCTTGGGGCTCGCACCTCTTCAGGTCTGACCTGTCAAGTTTTTTCAGTTCCCTGCTCTGAACTTCTTCCCTGTCTCGATCTTTTGATCTCGACTGCAGTTTCTTAGCCTGGTTCCTTCCGAACCTGCATCGATCTCTCCTTAAGAGATGCTAAAAGAATATACCCCGGTTTCTTCGCGCTTAAACCCTCTGAGGAAATATTGAAAATTTTCCTTTGGAGCTTAATATCATGTTTTCCAGCACTTTTCCGTGACACCGAAGGATTGTTATCACTCCGGGTCGAAATTATTTCGATGACCGGATAAAATACCTGCCGGTGTATCGTGACCGGGATGGATTACTGGTCCATCACAGGTTTAACATCCGCGGCACATTGATATATTAATACGCGAGCACTACGCGAGCGCCAACGGCGAGCAATTGAAAGGAGTGGACGGCATGCTGGGAGAATCCTTGACACCAACCCACCTGGTCTTTGTCCTTGTAATTGCTCTGCTCATCTTTGGTCCCCGGCGGATTCCCGGCATCGGCAGGGCAATCAGGGAATTCAGGAAGAACGTCGCCGGCAGCGGCAATGAAGTGGAATCAGAGATGAGAGCCAAGAGCCCCAGCGGAGAGTCGGCCAAGCTCTCGTAGATACGCGGGTGCGGCACGTTTGACAGCAGGCCCGGCAGCGCAGGCCGCCGGAATTTACAGGACCCCCGAGCGGGGTCTTCCTTATTGATTTTGATCCTTCGAAGAAGTTTGAACTCTTTGGTTCAGGAAAACGCCGGACACCATTCTTCATCAATCAGTAATCCGCACAGCTGCCCGGATCTTTTATTTCAGTTCAGACAGCTTCTCCAGAAGAAAACTGTTCTCCGCCGGCGTGCCTACGCTGACCCGGATACATCCCGGGCAGGCGAGCGGGCGCCCCGGACGGACGATGACGCCCCGTTTCATCAGCTCCTCAGGGACCTCATCCGCTGGAACCGGCAGCCCCTCGACGTTTACCAGCATGAAATTGCTCTGGGTAGGAACGTATTCAAGCCCCAGCGCTTTCAGGCCGTCATAAAGCTGCCGGCGTCCTTCGCGGTTGAGGGCGCGCCTCTCCTGAAGCCGCTCCTCCAGGCTGAGCGCCTTTAGCGCGGCCGCCTGGGCCAGCATGTTCACGTTAAACGGCTGGCGCACCTTGTCGACGGCCTCCCGGACTCGCGGGTCGCAGAAGCCGTAGCCCACCCGCAGGCCGCAGAGGCCGTAGATCTTGGAGAAGGTGCGCAGCACCACGACGTTCTCCAGCCGCCGGCGGATATCGAGGCCCGCCTGGGAGTCTTCCTCCTCGACATACTCGTTGTAAGCCTCATCGAGCACCAGCACGCAGTCTCCGGGCAGGCCTTCGGCAAACGCCTCAATCTGCGGGTATGGCAGGTAGGCGCCGGTGGGATTGTGCGGATTGGTGAGGAACAGAAGCCGGGTGTTCTTCGTGACCGCCTGCGCCAGGGCGTCCAGGTCGTTGGCGAAACCATTGAGCGGAACTTTGACGGCGGTGGCCCCCCGGGCCCGGGTCACCGCTTCGTACATGAGAAAGGCCGGATCGGAGAAAACCGCTTCCGTGCCCGGCTCCAGAAGTATAAGGCTCAGCCAGAGGATGAGCTCACAGGAGCCGTTGCCCACGATAACCTCCTCGGGCGCCGCCCCGTGGCGGTCGGCAAGGGCCGCCTTCAGGTCGCGGCACTCGGCGTCCGGATAGCGGTTGAGGTCGTTGAACTTTTCCGTTATGACATCCATGACCTCGGGAAAGGGCGGCAGGGGCGCCTCGTTGGAGGCCAGCTTGACCACCTTCTGAAGGCCGTACTGTTTCATCACCACCTCTATGGGCGTGCCGGCCGCGTAGGGGATGACGTCTTTTAGATGGGGAACGAATTTCATTACCGGCCGTTCGTTGATATTGACGATGGCATGTTATCACAACCCCGTCCCGCCGGCTCTCTTTCAAAGGTGTTCGCGGAGACAGCGACATCTACGCTCTCTTTTTCTTAGGCCGCTGTAGAGTAGATACTCATTCCCATCCCAAAGTACGAATCGTAGACGTGCTGATAGACAGCCGAGCATTTCTGCTCATAAAGCCGTCTGTCGAAGGGTTTCGGAAGCTGATCCAGTCCCTCTTCTATAGCCAGCCTCACCGCCGCGCGTGACTGCTGCCGCTTGCGCCAGTCCAGCACCAGCTTTTCCGCCTTCAGAATCTCTAGCAGCTCTCCAGCCACCGCCTTTACTTTTTTCCTTTCCTTCTCAGTCAGCTCTATCTCCGGCTTCATCAGCAGGTCGAAGATGGCCAGCTCTTCCTCGCTCAGCTGCTCGGCGATGCCGCGCTTCTCCTCCTCCTGTAGCAGGCCGGCGAACTCCACCAGCTGCCGGAAGAACTCCTCCACGTTGCAGGCACCGGAGTTATACTCCTCGATCATCTCCTGCAGCTTCTCCAGGAAGTCCATGCGGCTCTTGTTGAGCCTGGCCATCTGATTAACCTTGAAAGTCAGATCGGCCTTGAGCCTTTCGGCCTCCGTGCGCTTGCGTCCCTGATCAAATCGAGCCTTGAGCGCTTCGAAATCAATCCCGCTGAGATCGACACGCCTCTCGCCCTCGATGACATAGCCCTCGGCTTCGATTGACTTGTCGAGCAGCATGTCAACAGATGCCATGACTTCGGAGACATCAACCACCGGCGCCAGGGAGCGGATCTTGTCGGCGATGACCACGATGGTTGACCGCCGGATGCTGAATTCGTTGGCATGGGGATCGGGAAGGATGGCCTTGTACAGCTTGGCCACCCGGTCCGCCAGGGAGAGGAATTCGCGCTTTGATTCGTCGGTGACCAGGATTGCCTCGACGGCGTCATCGATCAGTCGCACCCTGTCAAAGCCTTCGGCAGATTCAATCCCGTCCAGATCGACACGATGCTCACGGCAGAAAGCTTCGACGGCGCCAATCGCCTCCCGCAACCTGCCCACCAGCACAGCCTTATCCGCCACCGGCATGTCGCCCTCGGCTACGCCGCCCCCGGAAAAGGAGCCGTAGATCGCCAGGGCCCTCTGCAGGTCGCGGAAGACGCCCACATAATCGACAATGAGTCCGTTCTCCTTGTCGCCCCAGACACGGTTGGCGCGGGCGATGGTCTGCATGAGGGTGTGGTTGCGCATGGGCTTGTCGAGGTAGATGGTGTTGCAGCTGGGAACGTCAAAGCCGGTCATCCACATGGCGCAGACGAAGACGATGCGGAAGGGATCATCCGCGTCCTTAAACTTGGTATCCAGGTCTTCGGCGATCATGCGACGCCGGTGCGGTACGATGTCGAGCCCCTGGGCCTTGAAATCGGCAACCTCGTTCTGCGACTGCGAGATCACCACCGCCATGTCGGTTTCGCTGAGATACCTCAACCGGTCCCCGAACTCGGCGCGCTCGTCCTCCCGGCCGGTAAAGTCCCCATCCTCCAGCTCGCCCCGTAAAGCCGCCAGATGCTCGCGCCAGTGTCTCTGCACCTTGTCAAACATCCTCACGGCGGTGGCCTTGTCGATGCAGACCACCATCGACTTGCCCCGCTGGCCCCGGCCCATGTAATGCGTGACGATGTCCTCAGCCACCTTTTCCAACCGGTCCTCGCGGGTGATCAAGTGGTATTCGCGGGCAAACTCCCGCTCCAGCTTGCGCTCCTCGGCCTCGTCGATTTCGGCCTTCTCCAGCAGCCGCTCCATCTCCTCGCTGAAATCCTCGTTGGCCAGCTGCAGCTCGGGGATGCGGTTCTCGTAGTAAAGCGGCACCGTGGCGCCGTCGTCGACCGATTGCCTGAAGTTGTAGACGCTCACGTAGTCGCCAAAGACTCGGCGAGTTTTCTCCTCGCCCACCATCAGCGGCGTGCCGGTAAAGCCGATGAAGGCGGCATTCGGCAGCGCGTTTCGCATGTTGAGCGCAAAGATGTCGTACTGGCTGCGGTGGGCCTCGTCGGTGATGACGATAATGTCGGAGCGTTCGGAGAGCATCGGGTAGGCCTCGCCCTTTTTCGTGCGGAACTTTTGAATCAGAGTAAACACGTAGCGGTGGTCCTCGCGCAGCAGCTGCTTCAGGTGCTCGCCGTCCCTGGCGTGTGCCTCCTCGGCTTCGGTGACGGCGCCGGTGCTGGCGAAGAACTTGTAAATCTGCCCGTCGAGCTCCCTGCGGTCGGTGACAATCAGGAAAGTATAGTTGCCCGGCATCTTCCTGAGCACCTTCTGCGAGAAGAATATCATGGAGACACTCTTGCCGCTCCCCTGTGTGTGCCAGAAGACGCCCAGGCGCCCCTGCCTGGCTCCGGCCTCGCGCATGGCCTCGATGGCGTTGTTGACTCCGAAATACTGATGGTTCTTGGCGACCAACTTGATGAGGCCGCCTCCGGCGTCGCTAAAGAGGATAAAGTTCTCGGCCAGATCGAGGCAACGGGCAGGCTCGCAGGTTCCGCGAATGATCGTCTCCAGGGAGACAACGCCAGGCTCGTCCTCGTCGCTTATCTTCTTCCACTCATTGAAGTGCTCCCAAGCGGATGTGACGCTGCCGATGCGGCTCTGGCTACCGTTGGAGAGGATGATGAAGGCGTTGTACCAGAAGAGCTGCGGGATGTTGTCCTTGTAATCGCGCAGGTTATACCGGAAGGCGTTCTCCAGGCGGCGGTGGGAGGCCTTTAGTTCGATAAAGAGAAGCGGCAGGCCGTTCACAAACCCGACCAAATCGGCGCGGCGCTTGTACATGTCGCCGGTGACCCAGAACTGAGAGGCGAGGAAGAAGTCGTTGTTCGCCGGATTGTCCCAGTCGATGATGCGGGCGGTTTCGATGTGCTCCTCATCTGCGGCGGCTGCGGCGGCCACATAGGCATCGGCATCAGCAGCAGCACCAGCACTGCCACCGCCAGTACTCTCGCCGGCGCCACCACCGCCACCAGCACCTCCAGACACAGAAACCTGCACGCCATCTCGAAGCAGCTTGTATATCTCCCCGTTGGCCGCGGCCAGGCTCATGGCGCTACGGTCCATGGTGAGCTGTTCGATGGCTGCGATTATGGATTCAGGAGGAAGCCCGGGATTGAGCCTCTCCAGCGCAGCCCGCAACCGGGGAACCAGAACGACATCCGTGGTCGTCTCCCGCCCTAGCGGACTGCCGCCCGCTCCATCGAATTCACCGAAACAGTTGGCATAACCCCATCCCAGCTCCTTAAAAAGAACGATGGCGGGCTGCTCGATGAGGGCATCTTCGGAGTAGGCACGGGTCAT